>JBJTAZ010000020.1:0-3541 GCA_046091085.1 Nitrospiraceae bacterium | reverse complement strand
GACGCTTTCCCCGGGCACCCGGCTCGGACTACTGGGCACCAACGGCACCGGCAAGACCACCCTGCTCCGCCTCCTGGAAGGCAAGCTCGAGCCCGACGCCGGCACCATCCAGCGTGCCGACGCCCTCCAGGTCGTCCACTTCACGCAGGATCGCGCTGCCCTCGACCCCACCTGGACCCTGCGCAGGGCCCTCGCGCCCGCCGGCGGGGACAGCGTCATCTACGGCGATCGCCCCATGCACGTCGCCGCCTGGGCCAGGCGTTTCCTGTTCCCGGCCGAGCATCTCGAGTTGCCTGTGGGCCGCCTCTCGGGTGGCGAGCAGGCCCGCGTCCGCATCGCGCGGCTCATGCTGGAGCCCGCTGACATCCTGATCCTCGACGAGCCGACCAACGACCTCGACATCCCGACGCTCGAGGTCCTCGAGGAGGCCTTCGAGGAGTTCCCGGGGGCTCTCGTGCTCGTCACCCACGATCGCTTCCTGCTCGACCGCGTCTCGACCGAGATCCTGGCCCTCGATGGGGCCGGCGGGGCCCGCCTCGTGGCCGATCTCGACCAGGCCCTCGCCTTCCGAGAGGCGGCCCAGCGCCCTGCCACGCTCGAGAAGCCAGTGGAGCGCAGGCCGGCTGAACGCAAGGCTTCCGCACCCCGCAAGCTCAGCTACCGAGAGCAGAAAGAACTCGATGGCATGGAAACCGCCATCCTGCAGGCCGAGGGGCACCTCGCGGGCTGCCAGAAGGCCGTCGAGGATCCCGCCGTCGCCTCGGACGCCTGGGAGCTGCAGCGGCGCTGCGAGGCCCTGGAAACGGCCCAGCACGAGGTGGAGCGCCTCTACGCGCGCTGGTCGGAACTCGACGACAAGGTCGCGGAGCTGGCTGCGCAGGGGTAGGCTTCAGGCGCGTGCTTGTCGATCAGCAAGTCGGCCAGGACCTCATCGGCTCTGCGGCCAAAATCCCCCGGAACATCCAGTACGCCGATGGCGGGCTGGAAAGCGGCAAGGGCGTCCTGAGCCAGCCCCATTTCCGCTCGTGTCAGCACGGCGTCCCGTACGAAATCGGACAGATTCCTGCCGGCACGCTTCATGGCAAGTTCGACCCGGGCCTTTTCGGCAAGGGTGAACCGGGCACCCAGATCCACGTCACGTCGATTGGCCTTGCGTTGCGGGGTTCCCATGCAAGCATGCGCTTTCACGTGTCTTTGTCCCACACTTCTGATCGACTTGTACCACGACCCCCGAGGTGAGGGAATCCCTCGTTCATGCCTACCTATCTACTGGTCGCAAGGCGTCTCGAAGGGAGGCTCGACTCACGGGACTCCGGATCGCGCAAGCTCGATTACCTCGAGTAGAAGGAACTCGACGGCAAGGAAACGGCCATCTTGCTGGCCGAGGAGCACCTCGTGGGTTGCCAGAAGGCCGTCGAGGATCTTGCCGTCGCCTCGAACGCCTGGGAACTGCAGCGGCGTTGCGAGGCCCTGGAAACGGCCCAGCACGAGGTGGAGCGCCTCTACGCGCGCTGGTCGGAACTCGAGGACAAGGTCGCGGAGCTGGCTGCGCAGGGATAAGCTTCAACCTTCAATTACCACATCTTCATCCATTCAATCCTCAGGCGGCCCCATAAATGGAGACAAGGGATCGTCAGGATCCCCCCTGCTATCATATGTGCTACCAATCCGCCGAACTTCATGCCTCCCGCTAAGAAACAACCTGCATCCCAGATAAGTTTGCTGGCTAAGTGGGCAGATATAAATAATGAGCTAATAAGAATGTCAATTCGTAGAAAATATGCCAAGCATGCGCAAAAAATTAGTCCAAATACATTGTGAAAATCCAGTATTCGCCCATGTTCTTTCATGGCAAACAAAATGGCATATAATAAGAATGCATTAAATAAGTGCACAAAAGCCATAAAAAAACACCAAAAAATAAGCAATGATAATCGTAAGGCGGGAAAATGGTTGACATTGTCAATATGTGATATGTCTTTATAGAAGTAATTGGCCGGTATGATGTGTAGTATATTTGGAATGGCCGCTATTCCGCCAACGATTTCCCCATATGTAGTTTGCACGTGGCTAATGTTGACTTCATCGTGTAATGAAAGTGTTTTTGGGTGTATTCGGCTAATTTGAGGAACGTGGGGTGTATTCCTTAGTTCATATCGCGTGCGTTCAGGTAAGGGCTTCATAAGGTTTTTAATCTGACCAGGGGCATATAACGCACTGAGCTGAAGAATGAGGCGAATCGCGGCCAGCTCACGTCGATCGTTCCATAATTTTTCCAGTGCCTCAGAGAGTTCACTTGGGTCTATTAGTTCCATGGGCGGTGAGGTGTCAGGCTTCTCCAAGAGGTTTTCCCGGGCGTTCGCCAGTTCGCGCAGCCTCTGCTGGAATGTACTGGCACCGATCCGGGCTCGCTCCGCGTTGAGTGTTGCAACCTTCCGCGTGTGGGCCTCCTCGATGCTCCTGGCATCTGGCGCGCTCCCTCGGTCGAACCCAAGGGCAAGTAAACTGGCCTGTTGCTTTTCCGCCGGCTCTTTCCGGTGCATCGAACTCCTTGGGTCGTCTCCTCTGACCTGTTGCAGGTAGGCCCGCGCTTCCCGGAGCAACGATTCCGGGACCGGTCGCGGACGCCACAACGAGTCGGGTATCGTCCATCCATGCCAGGGCCTCCAGAAGCCTATCAGCATCGACAGCAGAGCCTGTCGGTACCCAGCCACGGCCAGAACGGGCCATATCGCACCAGCGAGGATCCCCGCCCGGATGAGGTTCTCGCCTAGCGGCAGGTGGCCCATCTGCCACCATAGGAACGCATCGAGGGGGAGCGGCAAGCAGGCCAGCGTCAGCAGGAGGGTCCTCGCGCTCACGCGGGGGAAGGCGGTCGTGACCAAGAGCGGCAGAATCAACCCCGCCAGTGCTCCGAACCCCGCATCCTGGAGCGTCCAGACGGCCTCGGACCACCCCAGGGCGAGGCACAGGCCGTGCATTGGCACCATGTGCACGAGGCTCTTGCGCAGGATCTCACCGCGGGTGACGTCCAGTTGGTCCCAGAGGCGGTCCTGCCGCGGAAGCTTAGCTCCATCCGCCCCGGTCGCTCGTGCCATGGGACTAGTTTCGGCTTACGCCTGAAGGTCCACGGGGCGCCACACCCCGCGCAGCGGGTGCTGGCTCTCGCGGGCCTCGGCGACGCCCCTGCTGCGCCGGGATTCGCCCTGGCGTTGTGATTCCCCCTCGCCACCTTCACAGCCCTCGGCCTTCTGCCGGGCCAGGTCCTGGCGCGCCTGCGCCATCATGGCGCCCGCCTGGGCAGCCACGGCTCGGTCCTGACCGGAAGGGTCAGACGGTGCGAGCGCCGCGCGCTGGATCTGGCGGGCCTTCTCGATCGTCTCTACGGGGGTCTTGCCGGGCGAGGTGTCGATCTGGACCTCGCCGCTCGTCGCGTAGCGCTGGCCATCGGGTCCCTGCACGTACCCGTAGGTCGCACCGCCAATGGCCAGGCCCCCGCCGGCAGCCAGGTGGGCGGCCTCGTGGGCCCGGACCCGCTGAT
>JBJTAZ010000019.1:0-4731 GCA_046091085.1 Nitrospiraceae bacterium | reverse complement strand
CAACGAGCAAGCCCAGCTGTTGCGCCACCTTGGCCACCGCCCGGTCGACCTTCTCCCGGAACCCCTCCTGCACCTCCCTCTGCTTCTCCTGCACCTCCCGACTCAACTCTGCGGTCTTCTGCTGGTATTCGTTCGCCCGGCGCCGGAATTGATCCTCCCGCTCTCGCTTGGCTGCGTCGCTCAGCACGCTCGCCTGCTTGAGCATATCCTCCTGCAGGCGCTTGAGGTCTTTTTCCTCCAACTCGACCAAGGCTTCGCGATTTTTGACGAACGTATTCAGCGATTCCAACGTCTTTTTCCCGAACGTCGTGTCGCTGAAAACTTTCGCGAATTCGACCACGCCGATCTTGCTCGCCGATGACGCCGCTCCGCCTCCGGCGCACCCAACGAGTCCCAGCATCATCAACGCCATACACAGACCTGCGCGCATGCGACGATCCCTTCTCATAGACCAGACTCTCCCACGTAACGGCCTCAGAACAATTGACCGACGGAAAACTCGAACACCGCTTTTCGCTCCCCAGGCAGCGGCGCCAGATTCAACCCATAGGCCGCGCGCAAGGGGCCGAACGGCGAGATCCAGCGTCCCTCCAGCCCCGCAGCTTTCCGCAAGTTGAAATTGAACTTCTCGTTATCGTCAAAGCCCTTCCCATAGTCGAAGAAAATCACCGCGTTCAGCTTCGCCTCCGCCGAAACGGGGAAAATAAAATCGTAGTTGAAGATCAGCTCACGAGCCCCGCCGATGAGCGTTTGAGCGGATGTGACGGGGCCCGCACGGCCGAACTGAAAGCCGCGCATCGTATTAATACCGCCCACAAAGAACCGCTCGGTGAGCGGAATCGGCCTATTCCCCAGCCCCTCGGCGGCCCCGACACGAACCCGGAACGCATTGCGCAAGTCATAGGGCAGCGGGACGTAATAGATTGTGTCGAAGACGTATTTTACAAAGTTGTTGCTGCCCCCCAAATACGGCGTCCCCAAATCAAAGTTGATCGCATTGCGCATCCCGCTCCGCGGATCCATGTAATAGTCCCGACTGTCTCGAGCGATCGAGCTGCGAAAGCCGGTGGTGGTCTGATTCCCGATCTGTAGCAAAATGATGTCCGGAGCATTATCCTGCGGGTTGTAATAGCGCAGCTTTTCCGCGAACAGGGCAAAGCTGCCGGATGTGTACTCGGAGAACCAGCGTCCGAACGTCCCGCTGATGCCGGACTTGTCTTCGAAATACGTCAGATAGTTGGTAACCGACGAATAGATGTCCGCTTGGAACGACGTGAGCGAATCGTTCAAATACGGATCGCGGAAGGTGATCATTCCCAAGCTGCGCCGCTGCCCCAGCTGCCCTCTGATCCGGCCCAGGTATCCGTTGCCGCCCAGGTTGCCTTCGGTAATGTCGGCCACAGCCACAAACTGGTCCAGGGTGCTGAATCCGCCGCCGATGCTGAACTGCCCCGTGGACTTTTCCTTCACCTTGACGTCCAGGTCCACCTTGTCGGCGTCCACCGGCCTGGGCAGGATCTCGACGGTCTCGAAGAAATTGAGGTTGTTCAACCGTTGGAAGCTCCGCTTGATCGCCACCGTGTCGATGACGTCCTGCTCGTCCAGCCGCAGCTCGCGCCGGATGACGTTGTCGCGGGTCTTGTCGTTGCCCGTGATCTGAATCTCGCGGATCCGGATCAGTTCGCCCTCCTTGATATTCAACAGCACTCGGGCCGTCTTCTTGTCCTGATCCGGCGTCACCGTCGGGTTCACGTCGGTGAACGCATAGCCTTTCGCTCCGTACAGCTCGGTCACGCGGGTGATCTCGTCGCGAACCTTGGCCCGCTGGAACACCTCGCCGACTTTCATCTTGGCCCCGGCCATCAACTCCGGCTCTTCGAACACCGTGTTGCCGCGATACCCAACCTCCGAGACCGTAAACGGCTCACCCTCGACGACCGGGTACGTGATGATGTACCACTTCTTGTCCGGCGTCAGCTCCATGGTCGGCAAACCCACCTGGATGTTGAGAAACCCCTTGTTGAGATAAACCTCCCGGATGCGCTCGACGTCGTTGTTCATCTCGTCCCGCTTGAGCACGCCCGCGTCCGTGAAGTTGGAGATGAGATAGATCCACTCGCGGGTCGCCATCGTCTTGAACAGTTCTTTCTTGGTGACGGACTTGGCGCCGTCGAAGATCACGGTCTTGACCTTCGCCTTGTCCCCCTCCTTGACGTAAAACGTAAGCCGCTTCCGGTCCTCATCCAGCGCCTGGATGATGGGGATCACCTGCGCGCCGTAGTAGCCGTCCTCCTGGTAGGCCATTCGGATCTTTTCCGCGCTTTCCTTGGCCTGCTGCTGATCCAGAAAGGATTGGCTCCGGATCGTCGTCTTCTCCTGGAGCTTTTCGTCGCTCAGGGCTTGATTGCCGTCGAAGACAATCTCGGTGATGAACGGTTTTTCCCGCACAACGAACACGAGGGTCACGCCCCCGATGACCCGCTCGCTTTCGATCTGGACATCCTCGAAAAATCCCATCTCGTAGATAAGCCGGATCTGGGCGCGGATGGATTCGGCCGTGTAGGGATCTCCCGGCTTGAGGGTGATCCGTCCGCGCACGGCTGTGGCTTCGATGCGCTTGCTCCCCCGGACCTCGATCGCCTTGACCTTCAGCACGCTGTCCTGGGCTTGCACGAAATCAGCGGCCATAACCAGCAGCGCGAGCACGACCGGCGCCACGAGGCCCATCGAACCAGTCCCGAACCGATTGGTCACTGCGGCCTTTCTGCACGAACCGGACAGCCGCCAGGCGCCGTTACCGCCAGGGATACAGGGGTATCTCTGCGAGGCATGCGCATACCGACCACGCTGTTGCTTGGTGCCATCATGGCGCGATGAAACCTGCTTGACTGAACCTCAGACGGGGCCAGTGGGAGCCCCGGCAATCCCCGCCGTTCAGATCGGCCACGACAAGGCGAAAGAGTGTGAAAAATCTCAGGAATTATAGAGATATACCGGCGTAATGTAAAGAGAAATTCGCCGTCCACCCAGAGATGTGCCGTTCCATTCAAGCCCTCCCGTTTCCTTGACTTTCTTTGGAGGGTTCCCATAGTATCCAGAGCATGTCGCCTGCCGCCGTCCGGAAAGCCATCATCCCCGCCGCCGGCCTGGGAACTCGCTTTCTTCCGGCCACCAAAGCCTCTCCCAAAGAGATGCTCCCGCTGGTGGACAAACCGTTGATCCAATACGCGGTTGAAGAAGCCGTCGCCTCGGGCATCGAAGACATCATCATCGTCACGGGCCGCGGAAAACGGGCGATCGAAGACCATTTCGACCGATCGTTCGAGCTGGAAGAAAATCTCAAAGGCAACGGCAAAGCTCAACTGCTCAAAGACATCTGTCGCATCTCGGACATGGCGAATTTTTGCTACGTGCGGCAACCGGCGGCCCTCGGCCTGGGCCATGCCGTGCTGTGCGCCCGGCACCTGATCGGCAACGAGCCCTTTGCCGTGCTGCTCAGCGACGAAGTCATCGACCACCCGGTCCCGGCACTCCAGCAGCTGATCCAGGTCTACGACGAAGGCAACGGCGGGGTCATCGGCATCCTGAAGGTGCCCAAGCACGACGTGAGTCACTACGGCATCGTCGCCACCGACCGCTTGGCCGACGGCTTGCATCGCGTGCGCGACCTGGTCGAAAAGCCTGCGCCCGCCGCCGCGCCCTCGCAATGGGCCGTGATCGGGCGCTATGTCCTGTCTCCGGACATTTTTGCCTGCCTGGAAGAGACCGAACCGGGGAAAAACGGCGAAATCCAGCTCACCGATGCCTTGCGCCTCCTGACCCAGAAGGCGCCGATCTACGCCCAGGAAATCCAGGGGCAGCGGCACGACGCAGGCGACAAACTGGGGTTTCTCAAAGCGACCGTGGATTTCGCGTTGAAGAATCCCACGTTGGGTCCCGCGTTTGCGCGCTATCTCAAGCAAGTCCTGTAATCGACCAGCACCGGAGCCGTCTGCGCTCCGGCCGTACGCACTTCTGACGCCACGATGAGGATGTAGCCGTTATGCCAGCGGAACCGACCGAGCCAGAACCGCAGAACGTCGAGATCCCGGACCAGCTGCCTCTGCTCCCCGTCAGGGACATCGTCGTCTTCCCCTATATGGTCCTGCCCCTGTTCGTCGGCCGCGAGATGTCCATCAAAGCCATCGAAGCGGCGCTGGCCGGGAACCGGATGATCTTCCTGGCCACCCAGAAGGTGCTGGACGTCGAAAACCCCAAGCCGGAAGACATCCACGAGGTCGGCACGATCGGCATCGTCATGCGGATGCTCAAGCTGCCGGACGAGCGGATCAAGATCCTGGTGCAGGGCCTGGCCAAGGGCAAGATTCAGAACTACATCCAGACCGACCCCTACTATTCGGTTCGCCTGACCAAATTGACCGAAGCCAAATCGGCCGGGCCCTCGCTCGAAGCGGAAGCCGTGATGCGCACGGTCAAGGAACAGCTCGAACGAATCGTGGGGCTCGGCAAAACCCTGATGCCCGACGTCATGGTGGTGATCGAAAATCTGGAAGATCCGGGCCGCCTGGCCGACATGGTCGCCTCCAACCTGGGCCTGAAAGTGGAAGTCACCCAGGAGGTCCTGGAGGTGGAGGCCCCCATCGCCCGACTGCGGAAGGTCAGCGAGATCCTCGCCAAAGAAGTCGAAGTTCTGTCCATGCAGCAGAAGATCCAGGCGCAGGCCAAGGGCGA
>JBJTAZ010000018.1:0-9768 GCA_046091085.1 Nitrospiraceae bacterium | reverse complement strand
AGGGAAGCGGTGCGGCCTCGGATGCGTCGGACATATCGGATTTGGAAGGTGCGGTATCCGATCCCGGAGCAAGAGGGCCAAGGTAAAGGGCGAGCGGGGTACGGCAGGCAAAATCAGGAAGACGGGCAAGGGCGCGCGCTCCTAGAACCGGACGTCCACGCCCTAGCCGCGCAACCGCATCACGACCTCCGCACCCTTCGGCTGGGCTTGGGCCTGAGCCAGCATCGGCTGGAGCTTCCCATACCAAGTCAGCCCCTTCCGCACCCATTCCCCGCCCTGGCCGCCCAGCAACATCCCGCTCATGTTGGCCAGACCTTGGGGCGACAGGCTGTACTTCTCCTGGAGGCGCCGGATATCCTCTTGCGGCGCCTTGCTGACTTGGTCCACCCGCTGCTTAAGGGCGGTAAGTTGCCGGTCGAAGTCGGTCTTGGCGCTCTTGATGCGCTCGATGTCCGCTTCAAGATCCTTTCGAATCGCCGCGACTTCGCCGGTCGCGCCAAGAATTCCCCCCAAGCCCCCCTTAGCGGACGACGTCACCTTGTCGAGGCGGGCCTTGTACTCGTTCAGCTTGTTCGTGTCCGGCAACTCCGCCAGCCGCTTCTTCCAATTCTCCTGTTCGGTCTTGATATCGGCTTGGAGGGATTCGGCCAGCTTGACGGATTGGAGATCGGCTCCGGCCATGACGGTCTTGATGTACGGCACCTCGAAGGACGGCAGGGGAAGCTTTGCGGGCGGTTTCGCCACGGCGCCAGGTTCGCGCGAGGGAGCCACCGCTCCGGACGTCTGCCGCGGCTGGGCGAAACGCAGCCCCTCCACGGCCATTTCTTCGACGATCACTTTTCGCCGGAGCAGGTTCAACCCGTCCAGCGACATGGCGATGCGTCCCACTTCCACCGCATTGGTCATCGGCTCATCGGGATTGGTCACCTGCAACCGGCTCAGGGTCAGCCCCAAGGGCGAGAGGGTCACATGGGCGGCGCCGAGTTCCACTTTGGCGCCCACCAGCTTCGTCCCGGTCTTCTCGATGGCCCGCTTGACGAAGGGATCGACGAGGAAAATCCAGACGAGCACGATCGCCGCCGTGAGCCCCACAAACGCGCCAAGACCCCACCAGCGAATCCAACCTTCGCGCGTCTCCGGCTTCCGACCCTGCGCGCCTTTCTGCGCCTCTTGCGCCGGTTTGCCGGGCTTCTCCTCCTTCATAGGCCGCCCCCCATGCCGGAGAAGGATTGATAGAGGTTGTAGAAGCGGCTGGCTTTCAGGAATTGCATGACGCGAGTCTTTTCCACCCAGGCCAACACATGGGCCCGATACCGGCGGATGGCGATGTTCGAAACGATATACAGGGGCACAAACGCCGCAATCGAGCAGAGGAGACTGCCCATCACGATGGAGTTATTGAAGTGTTCGAGCCGCCAGAGGGTGGAGTTGTAGAGCGTCGTCCAGAGTCCTCCGAGGGACTCGTGGGTCAGGACAGCCAGCCCGACCCGGTGAAACAGCGGGTCCAACCCGAATGCCAACCCGGAGAAAAAGGGCAGGCCCAGGAGAAAGGCGAGAGATTCACCCGGAGCACCAACACGCAGAGGAGCACCAACAGATTGTGCAAACTGAGGAAAGGGGTGAACCCGGCCAGCATGGCGAAACAGAACCCGAGCGAGATCTGGCCCGGATGCGTCTCCGAGTTCAGCACCGCCAACAAACGCGCCAACATTCTCATCATGGACGGTCGGCCTTTCCTAATAACAGAGAGAAGGTGATAGTAGCATAGGGGGCTCAAAAATCAACCAGTTCGCCATCATCAACCTCAAGTCGCCTCGTTAGCCTCCCGCCAATTTGGCCGACTGCCGGTTGACGAGCCAGACACCGGCCAGGATCAATCCGATGCCGACGAGTTCGACCGTCCCGACCGATTCGTTCAGGATGAGCGCCGACAGGCCTACGGCCGCCACTGGGGTCAGGTTGCCGAGTACCGAGGCCCGTGACGGCCCGATCCCCTTCACGCCGAAGAGCCAGGCCTGTTGGGCCACGGCTGTGGCGAACACTACCAAATACCCCAAGGCCACCCAGTCGGCCGACGAGACGGAGGCGACGCCTGCGTCCGTCACCTTGCGATCCGCCCACAAGAGCGGGAGTTGCAGCACGGTGGCCACCAGCAGCGTGGTCCAATTGACGGTCAAGGCCGAGAGCCGTTCCATGACGGAACGGCTGCCGATGCTGTAGAGCGCCCAACTCACCACGCCCAGAAACACCAGGACCCCGCCGGCCAGCGGCCGGTCCCCGACGGAAGCGACTCCGGCCACCGACACCAGCCCCACCCCGGCAAAGGACAGAAGGGCTCCGGCCCAGACCGAACGGAACGGCACATCCTGGATCAGCATCGCGGACAGGAGCGCCGTGACCACGGGGCTGGAGCCGATGATGACGCCGGCGGCTGCCCCGCCGATGTAGCGGAGACCGACGCGACTCAACCGGTGATTGCCGAGGACGCCGCGCCCCAGCCGCGCGAGCAGGCTGAGGTCGCGCCCGCACAGCCGGACCAGCGTTCTCTCCTGCCACCACCAGAGCGGCAGGAGAATCGCCAGCCCTCCGAGATCGCGCAGGACAGAGGCTTCGACGGCGGAGAAGGACGTCAGCGCCAGCGTCTGCGCAACGATGGATCCGCCCCAGAGAAGCGCCGCCGTCACCAGCGCCACATAGGCCGCGGCGTCAGAAGGTTTATGCATGCGTCACGGCCCCTCACAAGCCCATAAAAACAGACCAGCCATTTTTCCGGCGGCAGCCGGATGAGCTACCTGTGTCGCGGAATATCCGGTCACGGCAGAGGCATGCAAGGGTGTCAGGAACCATTGTCTGCTGGACGACGACCCCATCACGAAAATGATTCCTGACACCCTCTCTTGCCCCACGGCGCGAACCGCTCCAATTGCAAAAGTTTCGGCGCGTTGCGTATCATAGCACGTCGCTTACGCCAGATTGCCTCAGATAGATATGGAGCCGGACCCTTGAACACGCTCGCGACCTTACGTCCCCTGACGGAACTGCTCCGCGAAGTACAGCACCTGAACAGCGCCGCAGCGCTCCTGTCCTGGGACCAGGAAACCTACATGCCGCCCGGCGGCGGCCAGGCCAGGGCCGACCAACTGGCGACGCTGCAGGGCCTGGCTCACGACAAGCTGGTATCGCCCACGGTTGAAAGCCTGCTCGCCCAATGGATAGACCCGGCTACCGGCCAAGCCATCGAGCGGCCAGGCGAGGCCTGGGACGAACCCTCCCGTTCGTTGCTGCGCGAAGTCTGGCGGGATTTCAGCCGCGCCAAGAAATTGCCGTCCGAGTTCGTCAAACGGCTGGGGCGGGAATGTTCGCTGGCCCAGCAGGTCTGGACTGAAGCCAGAGCGCAGAATGCCTTTGCCCGATTCCTGCCGAACCTCCGCACCATCGTCGCACTCAAGCTGGAAGAGACCCAGTACCTGGGGTACCGAGACTCGCCGTACGACGCGCTGATGGATCAGTACGAGCCCGGCGCGACCGTCGCCGCCCTGACCCCGCTCTTCGCCACCATAAAAGCCAGGCTGGTTCCCCTGCTCAACCGGGTGATGGCCGGCCAAACCGTCGTGGACGATACCCTGCTCTTCCAGGCCTACGACCCGACCAGGCAGGTGGAGTTCGGCAAGCTGGTCCTGACCGCGATGGGCTATGACTTCGACCGGGGCCGCTTGGACCTTTCGGCCCATCCCTTCACGACCTCGTTCCATCCCACCGACGTGCGTCTGACCACACGTGTCCACGAAAAGGAGTTTTCGGCCTGCCTGTACAGTTGCATCCACGAAGGCGGGCACGGCCTCTACGACCAGGGGCTGGATCAGGAACGGTATGGCACGCCGCTGGGCGAGGCCCTCTCGCTCGGCATCCACGAGAGCCAGTCCCGGCTCTGGGAGAACTGCGTCGGCCGGTCACGCCCCTTTTGGCGCTGCTTCTATCCGCTGCTGCAACAGCTCTTCCCGGATCAACTGAAGACGGTGGAGCCGGATCGGTTCTACGCAGCCATCAACCGCGTCACACCGTCGCTGATCCGGGTGGAGGCGGACGAGCTGACGTACAACCTCCACATCATGCTGCGGTTCGAGATCGAGCGGGATCTGATCGAAGGCCGGCTGGCCGTGGAGGATCTGCCCGCCGTTTGGAACGAGAAGATGCGGGACTATCTGGGCCTCCTCCCACCGACGGATGCCGAGGGGGTGCTGCAGGACGTGCATTGGTCCTTGGGCGCGATCGGCTATTTCCCAACCTACACGCTGGGCAACCTCTACTCCGTGCAGCTCTACGAACAGGCAACGCGGGACATCCAAGGCCTGGAGGAGGAGATCGCGGCGGGCCGGCTGATCGTGCTGACGAAGTGGCTCAACCAGAAAGTGCACCGGTGGGGCCGCACCTTCACCGCCGACCATCTGATCCGGCGCGTGACCGGAAGCCCCCTGAACCCGGAACCGTTCTTGGCCTATCTGGAGAAGAAATACGGCGAGCTGTACCGGCTCGACGGATACGGGGTGGCGGCTCAGTAGCCTAACGCCGCATTCAGCTTGGCCAGCACCGGCGGAGGCAACGCGAACTCGCCCTGAACTTCGATGCGGGACGGCACCAGCAGGGTCGAATGGAAGGAAATGTCCCGGATGGCCAGCTTGAGCTCCGGCTGATCCGGCGCGGAGATTTCGACCGCCTCCACCGACTGGGTGATCGCGCCGCTGTCTTTTGGCCCGTAGGTGCCGACCACCGCGTCCAGGATCTCGATCACCCGCTCGTACGTCTCCACCCCGGCAATCGCATCCTTGAGAATGTGCAGGACCGGCTCGGCCTTTTCGGTCGGGCTGAAATTCTCGATCCGTTCCTTTCGGCGGAGCGAGAGCAAGTCGTTGTCCAATTCCTTGCTGAACGCGCCGTAGGCAAAACGGAAAAACTCGAAGTGCAGGCCCCTGAACCCCTTACCGAACAGTTGCAGCTCGCAGAGGAACGCCAGTTGCTGGAGCTTTACGTCGCTCATGAGGCCATGCGGTTCGGCCAGGTGCAGCAGATAGACCAGCAGGGCCCGATCGATGGTCATCTGGTGAGTCTGTCGCATATCCTTCTCCCGCTTGCCGATCCACCGTGCCGCCAGCTGGCGCCACTATAGTCTGCGGATCGAGAACCAGTCAACGCAGCCGGCGCGCGCCCGGACGCTTCGGCCGACGACCGCAGTCCCTCTCGGCGCTTCCCCGAAAACTCGTGCTTGACCCGATGGCCGGTTTGGTTTTTAATTGGCGCCGACCGATTCGGAACGACGATGCAGAAAGACCATAAAGAAATCCGCCTCCTCCGGGACCATCTGGCCAAGCACCAGCTCAAGCTGACCCATCAGCGCGAGCAAATCCTCTCCGTATTCCTCAAAATGGAACACATCACGGCGGAGCAGATGTATCGGATGCTGGCGAAAAAAGACCCCCACATCGGCCTGGCCACGATCTATCGGACGTTGAATCTGTTCTGCGAAGCGGGCCTCGCCCAAGCGCGCCATTTCGGCACCCAGACGCAATACGACAACATCTCGCACAAGGGCCACCACGACCATCTGATCTGCACGGACTGCGGCAAGATCGTGGAATTCGAGAACTGCGACATCGAGCGACTGCAGGAGGAAGTGGCCAGACGCAATGGGTTCACGATCAAGACCCATAAGTTGGAACTGTATGGCGTCTGTTCGAACTGTCGTCATTGACGGAGCGCCTTTTTTTTGTTAGCGTGTTGAGACGGTGAATCAATTTCATTTTCACTCTATCACCATGGATTCGCGATGAAGTCGAACCGACCATCCGTTGCCTACGTCCCCGGCAACCGTTCTAGCCGCCGGCTGGTTCTCGCGTTCCTGAGCGGCGTCGCAGCCTTACTGCTCGGTGGCCTCCCGGGGCTTGCCGGTGAGAGCGCAGCCGCAGACAAGCTGATCGTCTATTCGGGACGGGCCGAGAAACTCATCAAGCCGGTCCTCGACGCCTTCCAGGCCAAGACCGGCATCCAGGTGGACCTCCTCTCCTCCGGCACCACCGAGCTGGTGAACCGACTGCAAGCCGAGGGCGAGCGGACGCCAGCCGACCTGCTGATCACCAACGACGCCGGCAGTCTGGAACGGGCCAGGGAACTGGGGCTCTTGCTCCCCCTGCACATGAAAGACGTCGAGCAAGCCATTCCACCCGCCTTCCGGGCCGCCGACGGCAGTTGGATCGGCTTGTCCGGACGCTTCTGGACGTTGGTCTACAACAGCACCCTGGTCAAGCCCGGCGACGTCCAATCGGTCCTGGACCTGGCGGCCCCCCGCTGGAAAGGCAAGATCGCGATTCCCAATGCGGGGAGCGAGTACCTCCAGGCCGGCGTGTCCGTCATCAAGGCGGCCCAGGGAGACGAGCGGACCCAACAGTTTCTGCAAGGGCTCAAGGCCAACGCCGGCACCTTCGTCTACGGCAAGAGTTCTCAGATCGTGGACGCAATCGCGAAGGGCGAGGTGGCCCTGGGTCTCGTCAACCACTACTATCTCTATCGGTACCTGGCGGAGCATCCGGGCGCGCCCATCGCCCTCCACATGCTGGACCAGCAGGACAAGGGGATGGGGGCGATCATGAACGTCGCCGGGGTCGGCGTTATCAAACACAGCCGCCACCAGGACACAGCCAAGCGACTCGTGGAGTTTCTCGTATCACGCGAAGGGCAACAACTGTTTGCGGACTTGAATAAGGAATATCCCCTCCATCCGGAGGTTCCTGTCGATCCTGCCCTCCCCAAACGCGACACCTTCCGCATCGCCTCGGTGCCCCTGGCCCGTCTGGGCGAGTTGCGGGAACCGGCCATGGCATTGATCGAGCAGGCAGGCCTCCGCTAACGGTCCATGACCTCCACCGTTCGCCACGCCCTCCCCGCTTCTCTCTCCATGTTTGCCGTGACGGTGGCCGGGCTGATCTGCCTGCCCCTGGCATTCGTCACCTCCGTGGCCCTGTCGGCCGGCGCCCCGGTTTGGAGCCGTTTGTGGCATACCAGAATTCCCGAGTTGCTGCTCAACACGGGGGCCCTGGCCGTGAGCGTGTCGGCGGGTACCCTCCTGATCGGCGTCTCTCTGGCCTGGCTGCTGGTCCGTTACGAGGTTCCCGGACAGGGCTTGTGGGAATGGGCGTTGGTCCTGCCCCTGGCCATGCCGACCTACGTCCTGGCTTACATCTACACCTACCTGCTCGGGACCGGAGGACCGGTCGAGCAAGTCTGGCACAGCGTGGCCGGACCGGAAGCCCGAATCTTTCCGCCCCAGAGCCTCCTCGGAGCGACGCTGGTCATGACCCTGGACACCTTCCCTTTCGTGTACCTGCTGAGCCGGGCGGCGCTGATGAACTTCAACGTCTCGTTCGAGGAGGTCGCGCGGGTGTGCGGCGCATCCCGCTGGCGCACGTGGCTTCGTGTCACCCTCCCCCTGATGCGTCCGGCTATCGTGGCCGGCCTGTCGCTGGTCGTGCTGTACGTGGTCTCCGATTTCGGCGCCGTGTCCCTCCTCCGCTTCCAGACCTTCACCTATGCCGTGTATCAACAGGTCAGCGGACGCTATGACCATGCGGCGGCGGCGGCGCTGAGCCTACTTCTGGTCCTGCTCGCCCTGCTCTTCCTGGTCGCCGAGCGGTGGTTCCGGCAGCAAAGCCGGTTCTACCAGACCACCGGCCGCTACCGCATTCCAGCCCGCAAAGCCCTCAGCCCGTCAGGCACATGGCTTGCGACGACCTACATTGCGCTGGTGTTCGGCGCCTCGTTCGGCCTGCCTGCCTGGCTGCTCGTCACTTGGAGCGGCAACGCGCTCTCGGATGGGGCGCTGGACGCGAGGTTTCTGGGATTCATCGCCAACAGCTTTCTGCTATCCGGTTCGGCCGCCACGCTGGCGCTCGTCGCCGGCATCCCCCTGGCGTATGCCGCCAGCCGCCGGCCGTCGAAGCTGCACCTCCTCTGCGCCCAAGCGGTCTATGCCGGCTATGTCTTGCCGGGCCCAGTGGGCGCCTTGGCCCTGCTGGCCCTCGTGGCTCACCTGACACCCTTTTGGTACGGCACGGTGCTCGTGCTGGTCGCCGCCTACGTGATTCATTTCCTGCCGGCCGGGCTCCAGACCTTGGAGCCGGCCTTGCAACAAGTCACGCCGAACCTGGAGGAGGCGGCCAGAAGCCTCGGCTATGGGCCGATCCGCACGCTTCGGGCCGTAACCTTGCCTTTGGTCCGTGGCGGGTTCATGGCCGCCTGGGTCTTGATGTTCCTGCAATGTATGAAGGAGCTGCCGGCCACACTGCTGCTCCGCCCGGTCGGGTACGATACTCTGGCTGTGCGGGTTTGGCTGGAATCCAGCGAGGAGTATTACCAACTGGCCGCTCCCTCGGCGCTCTTGATCGTGCTCATGACCGTGCCGGCCATCCTGCTCCTGGTCGCCAAGGATTGGCGCGCGGCATGATGAAGGGAATCTGCTGTCACTCGGCCAACGCCAGCGCCAGGATGCGATCTCCGGAGGCCGGTTCTCGGATGAGCCAGTCAGCCCGACCATGCTGGAACTGCGGCATGTCACCTGCGCCTACGAGCAGGGCCGGCCGGCCATTGCCGACATTTCCCTCGCAATCCGCGAAGGGGAAATCCTCTGCCTACTCGGCCCATCCGGCTGCGGCAAGACCACCACGTTGCGGGCCATCGCCGGATTCGAGCCGGTCACAGCGGGAGAGGTCTATCTCGAAGGCCGGCTCGTGTCCTCGCCGGCCTCGCTCGTGCCAACCGAGCAGCGCCGTATCGGCATGGTCTTTCAGGATTACGCGCTCTTTCCCCACCTGCGTGTGCTGGACAACATCGCCTTCGGGCTCCGCGACCTGCCCAAGTCAGAGCGCACCTCGCAGGTGGCCGCCATGTTGGCGTTGACCGGCCTGTCCGGGCTGGAACGGCGCTATCCCCACGAGCTGTCCGGGGGACAGCAGCAGCGAGTGGCCCTCGCCAGGGCGCTGGCGCAACAACCGGCGGTCCTGTTGCTCGACGAACCCTTCAGCAACCTCGATCCGGACATGACCGGCAAAATGCGGGAGGAGCTGTACGACCTGTTGGTGCAGACCAAAACCACGGCCGTCCTGGTCACCCACGACCATGAAGAAGCCTTCGTCATGGCCGACCGGGTCGCCGTGTTGCGCGAAGGGCGCCTGGAACAGTTCGACTCTCCTGAAGCCATTTACCATACGCCGGCCAGCCCCTTCGTCGCGGACTTTGTCGGCCAGGCCGATTTCATCCCCGGCCTGGTCGAACAGGACACGGTTGCCACAGAAATCGGCCCCTTCCCGAACCAGAAGGGCTTCGCCGCCGGCGCCAAGGTCGTGGTCATGATCCGCCCGGACGACGTGCACATCGCCCCGGCCGAGCAAGGCGCGGCCCGCATCACGGCACGTCAGTTTCGAGGCTCGGAGAATCTCTACACCATCCAGCTGGCGTCGGGAGACATCCTGCACAGCAGCGAAACCTCGACCAGCATCTACCCCATCGGCACGCGGGTGCAGGTGCATGTACTGGCCACGCACACGGTCCTGTTCGAACAAGGCCATCCCACGTCCACATAGCGGGGGAATGCTCCGGCCCCTCCCGCTGAACATGGACTCACTTGCGAGACTTGTGCTAGCTTAACGAACCTTGGAGCCCCGCGATGGATGCGTTGAAAGAAACGGTGGATTACGGTGTGATCGGCCTCCTGTTGGCGCTCAG
>JBJTAZ010000017.1:0-6160 GCA_046091085.1 Nitrospiraceae bacterium | reverse complement strand
GGCCTTGCTGGAACAGGCCAGGCAGGAGGCGTTTGCTTTGCTGGCGGCGGACCCCCATCTGGCCGCTGCGGATCATCAGGCCTTGCGAGCCGTGATGCTGCGGCGGTGGCAGGATAAGCTCGATTTGGGTTCCGTGAGCTGACGGGACCGGGAGGGGACCATGGGATTGGTACAGCGCATCAAGCAGGATCTGCGGACCGGTTGGGCGAGCGTGCGTTATGGAGCGGAGCAGGCGGCCAATCGCGCCTGGGTGGAAACGGAGCTGTTGCAGATGAGCCGGGATCTGCGCAAGGTGGACGGTCGACTCGGCGAACTCTCCCGCGATCTCGGCGAGCGGGCGGTTGAGCTGCATGAGCGGGGGGTCTCGACCGAACAAGTTCTCTCCGATTTCGAAATCGTGCGCAGCGCCGAGCAGGCCCAGGAATTAAAGCTGCATCGGGCCAAGCTGCTGGCCGAAATGGACGAGGCCAAAACCACTGCCTGACAGTCTGCACTCGTCGCCAACCGTTCGTACACTCCTGAGAAGGCGAATCCGTGGTTCTTGCCGGTATTGATATCGGAACGTTGACCTGCCGTCTGTTGGTGGCCAGGTGGCAGGCCGGCCGCCCGTTGGAAGAATTGCAGTCCGATCGGCGGGTGCTCCGGTTGGGCGAGGGACTGGATCGTAGCCGCCGGCTCAATCCGGACGCTATGCAACGGGTGGTCGAGACCCTGCGCGAATGGAAGCATCTGGTGGACCGGCACCAGGCGGAGGCGGTCGCGACCGTGGCAACCAGCGCCGTTCGTGAAGCGACCAATCGCCAAGAATTTCTCGACTTGGTGCGTCGCGACACCGGCTTGACGGTCGAGGTGATCAGCGGTGAAGAAGAGGCGCGCCGGACCCTGCTCGGTATCCGATCCGGTCTGCCGCCTGGCGTCGAGAAGATGCTCGGGCTGGATATCGGTGGCGGCAGCACGGAGTTCATTCTGGACCAGCCGGGCAGAAGCCCAATCGTCCGCTCCGTGGAAATCGGCGTGGTGCGGCTGACCGAGCGGTTTCTACTGCACGATCCGCCGACGGCCGGCGAGTTGCAGGCGGCCAGGGACCTCGTTCGGCAGGCCGCCGGAGAGGCGCGCCGGACGTTGGGCGATCTGGCCGGGGCGACGTTCGTCGGCACGGCCGGCACGATCACGACGTTGGCGGCCATGGCCCAGAAGCTGCCGGCTTATGTGGGGTCGCGCATCCACAACTATCGGCTCGAGTTGGACCGGATCAAGGCATTGGAAGCGGATATCCTGAGCCGCACGAAAGCGCAACGCGAAGGCCTGCTGGGACTGGAACTGGGCCGCGAGGATGTGATCGTGGCCGGGACGGTGATCCTGCTCGAGGTGATGGAGACCTTGGGATTTCGGACCTGCCTGGTCAGCGATCTCGGGTTGCGCGAAGGGGTTCTGCTGGATCTGGCTGAGCGGGTAAGGCGTCAGGGGTTGTAGAGAATCAGTCGCGCCTTGCGTTTTCTACCGTTGTGAGTACCAACGAAAACCCTTCGACTCCTGAAACGTTGGCTTCGGCGCAGCGCCGGGCTTCTCCACCACCAACACTTTGAAGTCCCACAGCCCGAACCAGGCCGGGTCGATCACTTCGTGATAGTGGCAGCCCAACAGCTTGGGCAGCATGTCGCCGAGGGCCTTGTGCAGTTCGGCTTCCGTGTAAGCCCGGATGGAAAAGGGCTTCCCCTGGGCCGCGCAAAACCGTTGGATCGTATAGGCGGCGCCGGTGCAGAGCAGGCGGGTGTCCGGCCGAATGACGAAGAACTGGGGCAGGGCAACGTACTGTTCCTGGAAGCCGAGCCAGCGGGCCGCATGTCTGAGGTGCTGATACTGGACCTCATATTCCGTATGGCCTGGCAGCTTGACCGGAGCCGGCCAGCCCTTCTCGATTCCGAATTCGATCAGGACCGCCCGGCCGCCCGGCTTCAAGACCCGCCAGAGTTCCGCCAAAAATCGAATCGGGCCGAGGTTGAAGATCATGTCGTCCGGCATGTCCGGTTCGAGCGGCAGGCGGATGCGCCTGATCCAATCCAGGGCCTCCTGATGCAAAGGCGTGGTTCCCTGGCCCGACTCCACTTCCCGTTTCGCCAGTTGCACCGGGGTCATGTCCGCCAGATTTTCGTTGTCGATGACCAGGTCCACGCTATTGCTACGGAACGGGAGCCATTCGGCATTGGCTTGGGTGCCGCTGCACGACCATCCGGCTGCGACGGCCAGCTTTAACTGAGAGGGGAGGAAGGGGCGGGTAATATCCAGAAACACATACCGGACTCCCTGCTTTTCGACCGGCGAGAGTTCGGCCGCGAGTTCGCGGGCTACGTAGCCGAGGCCCCCGCCGACTTCGACGACCAATTTGGGCCTCGGGGACCACCAGCCGAGGCGGCGCAGGTGCTTCCCCAGCAGCCGTCCGTAGGTCAGGCCTTGCAGCGCTTCGCTCGGTTCGCGGAACAAGTGGGAAACGGTGGTCTCGATTTGGTCGAAGTGCCCTTCCTGGGTGGCGATGTCGCGCAAGTGGAAGGCATGGAGATGGTCTTCGCCTTCAAATTCTCGGGAGCCGGACCAACCTTCCCGGATCTGTTGCAGGATCAAGTCCCACTTGGCGTTGCTGCGATGTTGCCCGGTCGGGGGCTCGGTGCCGAAATAACAGAGGGCATATCGGGGCATGGCCCAGCGTTCCAGATGCCAGCGACCGGTTTCCCCATCCGGTCCGCAGACCCACTTGCCAAATTTGTCCAGCAGCCAGCCGACCGAGGCCTTCCCGTCCATGGAGGTGAGGAGTTCGATCCCCATCCGATTCAGCCGGACTAGCGGAAGCTGGTCGTCCAATGGCGTGAGCCACCATTCCTCCGGCGTATGCTGGTAGATCACCATGTCCGGCATGCGCCAGGCCCGTTGGGCGAGCAGGTCGGCCGTGAGGGCGAGAGGTTCCTGTACGACGGACTTGGGCTCCATGGCCGGCCTCGGTTCTCGTGATCGATGATGGCGCAATACGCGAGGGCAGCAGGGTACACCAAGCCATGGGGCGAGGCAAGCAGCGAGGCGTACGTTCAGGAGGTACGCCGGGTTTTAGGTTGAAGAGGGTAAGGGGGCCTGCTCCACGACGGTGAGGACGCCGCGCATGATGGGGTGCAGCGTACAATGATAGGCATAGCGGCCAGGCGGCAGGCCGGGCAGGCTGAAACTTTCGTTGGGCGCCATGGAGCCAGAATCGAACGCGCAGGACCCATCCAGTTGGCATCCGTCATGCGTCACGGTATGGTGGGAGGCGGTGGGGTTGTCCCACTGAATCGGGGCGCCGGCCGCCACGGTGGCGGATGCAGGGAAGAAGTAGGGGGAACCGCTTTCAATGGTGATCTGGAACGGGGGGAGAGAAGCTGACCCGGTCCAGACGCCGAGACAGAGCGATCCGAAGACCGTGAGTAGGAAGAGTCTGGCAAGCCTGATTCCCATGCGTATTCCTTTCCGAGCGGATCGATTATTATACCACCGTCATGGGATTGTGTGTTGTCGGTACGGCCCAATGATTCCATAACCACCGGGATGTAATGGTCAACCTTTCTTCTGCCGCATATTCGAAGGAGGCCATTGTACGCCTCGCCGTCGGGACGCTCGTCGCCGCAGTCGGTCTGCTGGCGGTCATGGAGGCGCCGACCCATGGCTTGTGGATCGTGGCGATCGGCGCCACCGAGTGGGGCTATTGGCTGGTGCTCCCGGCGCTGGCTTATGCGTGCTGGTCTTCCCGATATCGGGGTTCGGCAGCGGAAACGGTCGCATGGCGTTGGACCGGCCGGCTCGGCCGCCTACTGGTTCTTGTCGGCGCCTTGCTACTTCTGTCTCCGTTGGCTCGGGCGTGGTGGGTTGCCGACCGGCTTGAGCAGGCCATGGCCAAGGCATTTCCTCTCAGTCCGGCTCCACGGTTTGCAGCAAGCCCGTTGCAGCTCAAACCGCTCCTGTCCGGAGCGGTGCAAGCATCGGTCGAGCGCCGTTCGCTGGCCTATGCGGAGCGAGGCGGAGAAGTCTTGGCCTTGGATCTGTTCCGTTCGACAACTCCTCTGTCTCCGGCGCCGGCTGTGATCGTGGTCCATGGAGGTTCGTGGCAGAGCGGCAACCGGGGCCAACTGGCCGATCTCAATTACTACCTGGCGTCCCGCGGCTACGTCGTGGCGTCGGTCGAGTATCGCTTTGCCCCTCGCTGGCCCTTTCCCGCGGCCAGGGACGATGTGCGGGCTGCGCTGGCCTATTTGCAAACCCATGCGCCCGAATTGGGGCTCGATCCGAATCGGCTGGTCTTGCTGGGCCGGTCGGCCGGAGGGCAGTTGGCGCTGCTGGTGGCTTATACGGTCGGCGATCCGGCGATCAAGGGGGCCATCGCCTTCTATGCGCCGACCGATTTGCGCTATAGCTATGACCACCCGAGCAATCCGTTAGTCCTGGACTCGCGTGGCGTACTCAGAGCCTATTTAGGGGGCAGTCCGGATGAACGGCCGGAAGCCTACGAGACCGGCTCGCCGCTGACCTTCGTCGGGGCAAACACGCCGCCCACCTTGCTCATCCACGGAGGGCGGGACGAACTGGTGAACCCGATCCACAGCGAGCGTCTGGCGGCCAGGTTAGCGCAGGCGGCTCGGCCCGTGTTCGTCTTGCGGCTGCCCTGGGCGACCCACGGCTGTGATGCCCACCTCAGCGGGCCTTGCGGTCAACTCAGCACCTATGCGGTCGAGCGGTTCCTCGAAGCGGTTACCCGCTGAACCGGGCTTCGTCAGGCGAGGAAGGCCCTTCTCAGGCGGACCAGGAAGGCGTTGACGGCGTCGAGGTCAGGCCGGTGGGTACAGTGGGTGAGCTTCTTGGCGGCATCCTGGAGCAGCCGTTCGCCTTCGTCGATGATCTGGCCGGGCGTCAGCGCCTCGGCCTTGATCTGCCGGAGGGTTTCGCCCAGGCTGGTGTCGGCGGCTCGAACGGTGAAGGAGCCGGATTCCAACAGCTCGCAGAGGTTGAACAGGACTCGCAAGTAAGCCAGGGCATATTTGCCTGGCCGCCCATCCTTTTTCTCGAGAAACTTCTTGCGCTGGTTGAGGGCATAGCCGACGAAGGCCTCGTAAGCCGGCTGGGGGGCCCAGACGAAGGGGAAGAGGGCTAGGAGTTCTTGCCCCCACCGATCCGCCGTGACGACCGGAGCGAGGAAGGTCTCCAGTACCAGGGGATGTCCGTGCGTAGCCAATGACAGGAAGCGGCCGGCTTCCCAGAAGGTTTCATCCTCTCGGCCTTCGGTCCAGCGGCTGTCCTTGTACGTGGCGTCGAGATGGAACAGCCATGCGGTCGGTACGACGAAGACGCCCCGATAGTCCGCATCGCTGTCCGGCCCGGCCAGCCCATGCGCCTGGGAACCGACCAGCACTTTCAGAATTGTTTGTTCCTGAGCCGTCATATTCGCACCGGTATGGAATGGGCTTAGTATTCGCTTTAGTGTTCGCTAGTGTAGCCGAACCAGCCGCCGGTGACCAGGGTCTCGAATCTTGCTATACTGCGGCCCGGTGCGCGTTCGTACGCGCGAGAATGTGGATGGCCATGAGTCGGTGCATTGCCTGCCTTCGTTTCAGTTTTCCCGTCGCACTGTCGGTGGTGTTCCTTGCTGGCTTGTTCGAGACGGCAACTCCCGCCTGGGCCTTTCGCCTTGCGACGCCGACGGAGGGGAGCACGTTGGTGGTCGGTCAATCGCTGGATGTCGCGGTGGACCTCGGAACGGAACTGGGCGTCAGCCGGGTCCTCTATTACTGGTATCGCATGGGGGAGGAGCCGGTCGTGACGCAGCAGGCGATCCTCGCGCTGGCGTCCACCAGCCAGGCGACGCCGCCGTTCGGAGGGCGGTTGACCGTGCCGAATGGGACGATCGGGGCCATGCGCTTGCTGGCGGTCGGCGAGGTGACCAGGGGCCGTTTGTCCGGGCAGGAGGAGTTCGATGAAATTCTCCTGCAGATCGATCCGCCGGCGGCGTTGACGGGGATCGAGTTCGAGGTGGAGAAGCCTTGGCGGCTGGACACGATCGGCAAGATTCTCGAGGTGCCGGTCGTCGGCCAGTTTGCCGCCGGCGCGGCTCGCTGGATCGGCGGCACTTCGTCGGGCAGCACATATG
>JBJTAZ010000016.1:0-4596 GCA_046091085.1 Nitrospiraceae bacterium | reverse complement strand
ATGCTTACAAGTTCCTGGCCGAACTTTGGGAGATGGTGGCCCATCTCGGGACCGTGACCGAGACCGTATTCATGCTCGGCATCCTGTCGCTGATCGACATTACGATGGTGGCAAACCTGCTCACGATGGTGATCATCGGCGGCTACGCGACCTTCGTCAGCAAGCTGGACCTGGAAGGCCACCGTGACCGTCCGGACTGGCTGACTCACGTCGATCCGGGCACGATCAAAGTGAAGCTGGCAGCCTCGCTGATCGGCATCTCCAGCATCCATCTGCTCAAGGCCTTCGTCAACGTCACGCAGGAGTCTCCCGAAGAGATCAAGTGGAAAATTTTCATTCACCTGACCTTCCTCGGCTCGGCCATTCTCTTGGCCTGGACGGACAAGCTGATGCAGCGGGACCGGAAGCACTGAAGGCTGAGTGCGGCCAGGATAGAGGAGCGCCCGTAGAACCACGAAGAAGAAACGTGGGAACACCATATTGACAGGCAAGTGAACCCGTGGGATATATACGCCCCTGGCTGTGCGAATCGAGAACAAGCCATACGTAATACACTCCGGAGCGTTATGCGTAACAGGCTGAACAGCGCCCTCCACTGGCTTGCCGCCATTCCGGTAGTGATATCGTTGTTGGCAACCCCTGACAGCGCCGGAGCCAACGGGTTCCGCGTTTTCGACCAAGGCGCCTCAGCGACGGGCCAGGGCTCAGCCTTTACCGCCCAGGCCGACGATGCCTCGGCGGTCTACTACAACCCGGCCGGCATGACCCAGTTGCCTGGCGTGCAGTTTTCCGGCGGGATGTTGTTCGTCGGCGGGAGCACCAACTTCAAAGCGCCAAGCGGCGCCAGCGTCACCGGAGGATTCAACAACAGCCTCGCCTATCCTCCGCCCGTCAATCTTTACGTCACGGCGAACCTGAAAGATCTGGGTGTCAAAGCTCTCGGCGACACGACCCTGGGCTTGGCGATCGTATCTCCGTTCGGCATCAGTAATGAGTATCCGGCCAACGGGCCATTCGCCACCGCGACGACCTCGGTCGCCTTCCAGTTGATCGACATCAAGCCGACGGTGGCCTACAAACTCAACGTGTAGCTGTCGTTCGGCTTCGGCCTCGACATCTACACGTTCCTCCCGTTCCTCGGCCAAGGCCAAGCCGAAAATATTTTTAACTCCGCCGGAGGAGCGGGCCAACCTCCCGCCGGGTCGCGCATCGAAATCAACGGACGCGACACCGCGATCGGCTACAATTTCAGCACGCTCTACACCCCGTTGCGCAACGAGGACGGAAAGCCCATCCTGAACGTGGGCTTCATCTACCGCAGCAACACGGACATGAACTTGAGAGGGCAGTACATGTCCAACGGCCGGGTTTTAGCCGACGCCTCGACAAACCTTTCCCTGCCGCCAGTCTATACGTTGGGGGTCGCCTATTGGCCCCTTCGCAACAGAGACCGTGAGTGGAAATTCGAAATCGATGTGGACTACACGGGCTGGCAGAATTTCCGCAACAACAACATAACCTTGTCCACCGGGTCCACGGTTTCCGTCCCACGCCACTGGATGAACGCCACGACGCTCATGCTCGGCACCGAGCACAAATGGCTCCACGTAGACCGACTGCAGGATTGGGAAATCGCCGCGCGCGCTGGCTACTGGTATGCGGAGACTCCGGTCCCCGATGTGACGTTCACCCCCTCTGTCCCCAACGCGAACAGCAACTCCATGACCGTGGGCTTCGGCTTCATGTGTAGAGGACAGGGCCATTTTTTGGGATTCATCAACTGTAGTCCATCCAGCGAGCAGGGATTCGGGCCGAAGGGAATCGGCGTGGACTTCGCATACCGGGCGCTGTTCTATGAAACCCGCACCGTGACCGGCAACCAATCCCCGCTAGCCCTGCCCGGCGTCGTCAACGGCACCTACAATACGACGCTCCACATCGGCTCGCTGAACCTGCGCGTCAATTTCTAAAGCGGAGTCAGGAGGCCGGCGTCACGCCCCCCTGCTGGTCACGCCAGTAAGGGAGCCAGGCCAGCGCGACAAGCTTGACGGAGATATTCGCTTTGGCGGGCTTGAGCGAGAGGATGTCGATCTGCTCGGCTTGACCATCGAGAGAGGTCGTCAGTCTATCCACCTCCGATTGAAACTGCGCCTCGAGTTCAGCCGCCTGCTGCTCGATGGCGGCCACGTTCTCCTTCGCCAGCCCCACATCCTTCGTATCTTTGATTGCCCGGCCTGCCCCTCGGATGGCAGTCGTGGCTTTACCGATCGTCGAAGCGCTGACGGTCTTGCGCCCCATGAAAGCCTGCAACAGGGTCGCGCCCACCGAAATCGCCGCCTGGACCTTGCTCTGGTTGGCCTGCTCTTCTTCCCGCGCCACCGATTGCTCGGCCCGCCGCTTCCGCTCCTGGAGGGCCGCGAACTTCTGTGCGTACTTCTTCCGCAACTGCTCGGTTTCTTGGTCCCGCCGCTCGTGGGCCGCCTGTTGGAGACGAATGCGGAAGTCCCGCTCCGCTTCGCCGGGCTTGGAGAGGAGCTTGAGTGCGGCGCTCTTGAACAGGGTCACCGATTGCGTCCGGTAAAGCCAGGCGGAAAATTCTTGTCCCCTGGCCTCATAGCTCTTAGCCGTGCCAGCCGCTGCCGGCAGCGCGGCAAATTGCGCCGCCTCTTGGGGCGCTTTCTCCAAATCCGAGACGACGATCCCCGCTTCATGGCTCTCGTCCCAATTGACCGATACCGGCGCGTCGGTGATCGCCGCAAGGCACGTCACATCTTGCGTGACATCCACGCCAGCCTTGGCATCGGCCACGCGCACCTGGGCCATCCCCAACAACATCGGCTGGTAAACCAATGCACTCCCCGCCGCTTGGCTGCCCCTGACCGGCACGAAGTATTGGGGCGCCTCCGGCGGCAGCACCGGCCGAGGTCCGTGAGTTGCCGGGGATGAGGCATCAGGAGTGGGTAGGCTCGCCTCACGCTTCACGTCTAATGCCTTACGCGGTTCCATCAGCGTCTTGATCTGATTCCGAGTCAGCGGGCCGCGCAAGTAGGACAAGGTCCAACGAGACTCAAACACTTCCGGCGCATTCTCGTGCACATTGTTCAACAGAAAGATGCGGCTCCCCAGCCCTGCCAGGAGCTGCTCCATCTTTTGCCGATCGAAGGCCTTGCCCGTGCCGGCCGCGGCCCCTTCCAGCCCCTCCAACACCCGGGCCTTGTCCCGCTCGGTCTGAAGCCGTCCGATGAACCAGGTGCCGGTGTTGGCCAGGCCCTTGTAATCTAGGTCCACCGGGTTCTGCGTGGCCAGCACCACCCCGACCCCGAATGCCCTGGCCTGCTTGAGGAGAGTCAGCAAGGGCGCCTTGGACGGAGGGTTGGCCACAGGCGGAAAGTAACCGAAAATTTCGTCCATGTAGAGGATGGCCCGCAAACTGGTTGTCCCCGATTGGGTTCGCATCCAGCCGAGCGCCTGGCTCAACAGGAGCGTCACGAAGAACATCCGTTCGGCATCGCTCAGATGGGCAATCGAGAAGATCGCAATGCGCGGCTTGCCGGCCTGTGTATGGAGGAACTGATCGATCTCCAGCGGGACGCCCTCCAGCCAGGTCGAGAACCCCGGCGCAGCCAGCAGGTTGTTGAGCTTCATGGCCAGGCTGAACCGGTCTTTGGATGGGAAGAACGAGTCCAGGTCCAAGACCCCAACCTTGGCGACCGGCGGCTGCTGAATCTGTTGGATCAGCGACGCCAGGTCCAGATCCCGCCCCGCTCGCCAGGCACGATCCAGAATCGTGGAGATCAGAATATGCTCCCGGCTCTGGATCGGATCGGCTTCGATCCCCAACAAGCCCAGCAAGCCGGTGACCGTGGTGCCAATGCGTTCGCGCAGCAGTTCCGCATCATCGAGCACGGCCTGCGAGGGGGCGGAGAAAGACTTCAGGATGGAGACCGGGATACCGGCCTGGCTACCCGGCGTATAGATGGCAAAGTCGGCCGCTTCTTTGAGCCGCGCGATCCGCTCCCCGTCCTGCCCCCAGTCGGCCAGGCCCTTCTTCCAGAGTTCTGCCTGCTGCGTGGCATAGTCTGCCGTCGTCAGGCCCTTCTTGCGGGCATCGTCTTCGTTGACCCAGGGGGCGAAGTCTTCGCCGCGCAGCTGCGGAAAGGTCAGGAGCAGGTTAGCCAGGTCGCCCTTGGGATCGATCACGATGGCCGGAATGCCGTCGATCGCCGCCTCTTCGAGCAGGCCCAGGCAGAGGCCGGTCTTGCCGCTCCCCGTCATGCCCACGCAGACCGCGTGAGTCACTAGGTCCTTGGACTCGTAGAGCAACCACTCCTTCTTGGGCTTCTTCCTGGCGAGATCGTAGGGACGGCCGAGGTAGAAGACCCCGAGCTTTTCAAAATCTTGCATGGCTCACCACTCTTTAAAAATGACGAACACGGCCCCGACCATCAGGGCAAAGCCGGCTAGATAGTTCCACTTCAGCGGCTCCTTCAGATACCAGACGGAAAACCCGCAAAACACCACCAGCGTGATGACCTCCTGAAGCGTCATCAACTGCGCGGCGGTGTACTGATAATGCCCGATGCGGTTGGCCGGCAC
>JBJTAZ010000015.1:0-5755 GCA_046091085.1 Nitrospiraceae bacterium | reverse complement strand
TCTGAGCGGACCGAGAAGGATCTGATCGATTCCCCCTGGGTGCAGCGGCTCCGCTA
This sequence comes from Nitrospiraceae bacterium, assembly GCA_046091085.1. Lineage (GTDB taxonomy): Bacteria > Nitrospirota > Nitrospiria > Nitrospirales > Nitrospiraceae > SYGV01. The sequence continues at coordinate 5,699 of JBJTAZ010000015.1, read as the reverse complement.
CATCTTCCAACTGCAGAGCGCCCGATGGGTCTACCCCTCGCCCGAACCCCGCCGCTTCGTCCAGTCGCTCGGGACCCTGCACGTGGCCGGCCGCTTCGCCCGCCACCTGTACCCGTTTCTCGCGCAGACGGTCCGCCACGTCCCCTCGGCCAACTACGTCGAGGAACTGTTGCGGGTGACGGCCCTGGTGCACGACATCGGCCATGGTCCCTTCTGCCACTTCTTCGACGAAAACTTCCTTGAGGAGTTCGGCCTGACGCATGAGCGGCTCGGTCAAATCATCATCAAGGACTACCTCGGCCCGATCATCAAAAAGATCCGCCGCAGTCCGACCGGACCCTTTGCCGCCGGGGAAACGCTGGACCCGAACCAGATCGCGCACCTCATCCTGAAGGACAAGAGCAAGGACCGGTCGCGCATGCCAGACTGGCTGAACTGCCTGCAGCCGGTCATCTCCGGCAGCTACACAGGCGACAACCTGGATTACGTGCTGCGCGACGCCTACATGTGCGGCGTGGCGGTCGGCCCCGTAGACCTCACGAGACTGATCCACTACACCCTGATCACGCGCAAGGGGTTCACGATTCACAAGACCGGCCTGCCGGCCTTGCAGATGTTCCTGAACACCAGGATGTACCTCTACTCCAACGTCTATTACCACCGGACGACCAGGGCCATCGACATCCACCTGCGGGAAATCTTCGGCGACACGATGCGGCTCATCTTCCCGCACGACCCGCGCAAGAACATGGAGGCCTACCGGTCGCTCACAGACTGGTCCCTGCTGGAAGAGGTCAGGGGTTGGGCCAGGGCCCGTCACGCCGGCCGGCGGCGGCTCAGCGCCGAATGGGCGCGCATCCTGGGACGGGACGTGAAATGGAAGATGGCCTATGCGACCGTGCTGAAGGAAAAGGGGCAGGAACGGGGCATGGACTTTCCAAGCCGCGAGCAGTTCGAGAAACAAATCCGGAAGGAACTACCGACCCATCTGCTCCAAGTGCCGTTCAAGGTGGACATGGCCCCCTTGGACCCACGGCCGGACCCCAAGGATCAGCGGGGCATTCCCCTCTACGTCTACGACCATGGCACAGGCGCCATGTCAACGGAACCGCTGGAAGAGTTTCTGGACCTGCTGCCCACGCGCTTGGTCCAGTTCCGCCTCTTCGCCCTCAACCACCGGCACGACGCGGCGCTCTCACGAGCCGCCGCCACCGTCTTGAACAAGGCCCCAGCCGGCAACGCCACGAACGCCTAAGTTTTCACGGGTTACTGTCTCAGTTCGCCCAGCGGATTCGACTGGATGTAGTTGGGGTCCTGCTTGTCTTCCCAAATGTCCAATCCTTGGTCTCCGCTGCCCCACCCCTTCAGATACAGCCCATCGAGCACCGGCTCCCCGCCTTGGCTTCGGTCATGGGCTGGATCCGGCTTGGGCGGTTTCGCGTCCGACACCCACCCGACCACCGTCACCCTGGCCCATTCGCGGTAGCGCGGCGGCAGACTGTTCTCCTCCACGATCACCCAGTAGAGGGCCGACTCGGACGGGACCAGCGTGGCATCCCGATGGGGCACGTGGTCCGCATCCAGCGGCCGGTTCTTCATCAAGAGACAGATCCGGCCGGCTTCTTGGCGCCGCTCCACGATCACCCCGCCCAGGATCACCGTCTTGCCACGGTAGGCCGCCGGCTTGGCTTTGAGCGATGTCAGCGTCACTCCCGGCTCTGCCTGTTTGAGATAGCGGTTCGGAATCGCCGGAGCACAGCCAACCAGGCCGATCGCCACGGAACAACACAGGAGAACGACAGTGATGTACTGCGTTTGGAATGATGTCTGACGCACTGGGGCCTCCCTGCCGTGTGATTAGGGGCGAGCGGTCTGAGGCGGGCCGACCGACAGAGCCAGGAGCGAATAGGGATTCACGCGGGCGCCGTTGATCCGAACCCCCCAATGGAGATGCGGGCCAGTGGCGCGTCCGGAGGCGCCGACCTTGCCGATCACCTGGCCGCGCGCGACCCGCTCCCCGTTCTGCACCGCGATGTCCGAGAGGTGAAAATACATGGAGTAGAGCCCCAGCCCATGGTCCACGAACACCCCCTTGCCGGAAAAGAAATGGTCCACCGTCAGGCGCGCGACTCCGTCGTTCATCGCCACCACGTCGGCGCCCAACGGCGCCGCAATGTCTTCTCCGTTGTGCGGGTTGCGAGGCTGGCCATTGATAACCCGCACTCGGCCGAAGGCGCCGCTGATCGTGCCGCGCACCGGCTCGACGAATCCGCCCTCCCAGAAGCGCTCGGGGGAGACCCCCTCCAGAGCGGTTTTGACCTGCTCCTGTTCGGCCTTCACGCGCACCAGACTCTCCTCGTCCAGATCCACCTTATCCTTAGGCAGGGTCAAATGCTGCACCGGATACTTTTCCTTGATCACCAGGACGTTGTAACTCAAGCGGCGGCTCCCCTGCGCATCGGTCACCTCGATGAAAAGCTCGTGGGTGCCCGGTGCATCCTGCATGTCGATGCCCAACAAGCCCACCGGCCCCGAGGCGCTGCGGAAGAACGGCACGCGCCGGTTCAAGAATCGGCCGGCGATGTCCGCCGGCTCGCCCGCAATCGGCACATGGACCAGCAACACCTGCCCCTGCTTGCCGCTGAGTTGGCCATCCGCCCCGTGCCGCCCCTGCGGCCCGCCCGGAAACAAGTCCACGGGAAAGACACTGACCAGCAGCACGACCGCGATGATCGCCCACCGACCAAGACGGCGTCCCGCCAGGGGCCAGGAGTCTGGTTGGTCAACACTCATCGATAGAACCTCAGCCCCGAGACCTGGGCCACTAGTTCATCCACGCGCCGATTGACCGAGCTGAACGGGTCCATGCACAGGATGGTTTCTTCCCAATAGCCGTTGAGCTTTAAATAGGTCCAGTCCACCGTATAGGACCGGTTTTTGGCACGGGCGAACCGGATGAAATCACCGCGCACCTTGGCCCTGGTGGACTGAGGCGGAACCGACATGGCGCGCTGCACGGCCTCCTCGTCCACCACCCGCTCGGTCAGCCCTCGATTTTCCAACAGATAGTAGAGCCCGCGCGTCCGCTTCACGTCGTGGTATTGGAGATCCATGAGAAAGACCCTCGGATCGTCCATGCCGCAACCCTTCTTATCGATGTACCGATCGATCAGTAGCTTCTTGCTCACCCAGTCCACCTCGCGCGAGAGCTGCATGGGGTCGTCCTCGAGCCGGTCCAGGATGTCTCTCCACTTGGTCAGCACGTCTTCCATGACCAAGTCGTGCACCCGGGTGGCCAGATAGTCCTGGGCCCGGTCGAGATAGGCGCGCTGGATTTCGATCGCGCTCATCTGGCGGCCGTCGTCCAGCTTGACCTTCTTCTTGAGCGTCGGGTCGCGGGAAATCTCGCGGATCGCCTTCACGGGATCTTCCAACTCGATCCCGGTCACGGTAAAGCCGTCCTCGATCATGGACAGAACCAACGCCGCGGTCCCCACTTTCAAATAGGTCGCATACTCCGACATATTGGAATCGCCGACGATGATGTGCAGCCTGCGATACTTCTCCGCATCCGCGTGGGGCTCGTCCCGGGTATTGATGATGCTGCGGGAAGTCGTCGTGGAGGAGGAGGTCCTGTCGTGGATATGCTGGGCCCGCTGAGAGATGAAGTACTGGGGTTTGCCTGAGACTTTCAGCACCTTCCCCGCGCCGGAAAAGATCTGTCTGGTGACGAAAAACGGAATGAGCTGTTCGGTCACCTTCCAAAAATCCACATCGCGGCGCATGAGGTAATTTTCATGGCAGCCGTAGGTGTTGCCCAGCGAATCCGTGTTGTTTTTGAAAATATAGATCTCGCCCGAGAGGCCTTCCTCCTTGAGCCGTTCTTCCGCCGCCGGCAGGCAGGCTTCCAGCAGCCGTTCCCCTGCCTTGTCGTGGACCACCAGGTCCATGACCGTGTCGCATTCCGGTGTGGAATATTCCGGGTGGCAGCCCGTGTCCTGGTAGAAGCGGGCGCCGTTGACCAAAAAAGCGTTGGAGGGCCAGCTGTTCGGGATGAGGCCTTCGAAGATATACCCCAGGACCTTCTCCATCGGCAGGTAAATACGCCCGTTCGGGGAGAAGATCAGGCCATACTCGTTTTCCAGGCCGAAGATGCGTTGTTGCATGCAGGTCGAGCCAGCGGTGAATGGGCAAATTCAGCATACACTCCCGGACTGGCTTCTTCAACCGCACGAGCAAAACCGGGAGGGGCGGCCAATGGCCGCAGACCGAGATCAGGCGAGGAGTTGGCGGGTTTCGTTCGCGGGAATGCGGCGGAACTTGCGGCCGGTCTTGGTGCGGTCCAGCACCGCAATTTCGATCCCTTCGAGCGGCAGCTTTTGGTTGGTGATGCTCTCGAGGGCCGACGTGCACAGCGCGAGCGCGGCTTTGAGGGCCGGCGGTTCGCCCTTGTACCGCTCCTTGAGGAACGCCTGCAAGGCGTCGGATTTCCCGCCGATGGCCGCGTAACCCCGCTCGTCGAAAATGCTGCCGTCGAAAGAAATCCGGTACATTTCGTTCTGGCGCCCTTCCTCCCCGACTTGCGCGACCAGAATTTCCACCTCCAGCGGCTTGATCTCCTGGCTGAAGATCGTGCCCAACGTCTGCGAATAGCCGTTGGCCAGGGACCTGGCGGTCACGTCCTCGCGGCTGTACATGAAGCCCTTGAGGTCGGCATGGCGGATGCCGGCTTTGCGAAGATTCTCGAATTCGCTGTACTTCCCGGCCCCGGAAAAGGCGATGCTGTCGTAGATCTCGGAAATCTTGTAGAGGGAGGCGCTGGGATTGTCGGCGACCAGCAGCACCCCCTGCGCATATTCCATCGCGATGATCGAACGGCCCTTGGCGATGCCCTTCTTGGCGTACTCCGCCTTGTCCTGCATCATCTGTTCGGGCGAGACGTAATAGGGCAGCGGCATGGTCAGTTCCCCTTCTTGCGCGCGTCGATCAGGGAGGCATAGGCCGTCGCAATCTGCGGCTCCTCCACGTCCTTGATGCCGGAGGCCGAGACCAGTTTGGCCGTCGGATAAATGCCCCGCACCAGATCCGGCCCGCCGGTGCCGACATCTTCTTCCGCGGCGTTGTAGAGTGCCAGCAAGGCGATCCGCAGCGCATCGGCCTCGCTCAAATCCTTGCGGAAATGTTCCCGCATGCTGTTCCGCGCATCCTTGCCGCCGGAACCGATCGCATGGTAGTCCGACTCCTCATAGCGGCCGCCGGTGATGTCGTACTTGAAGATCCGCCCTTCGCCCCGCTTCTGGTCGTAGCCGACGTAGATCGGGAGCACGACCAGCCCCTGGAAAACCATCGGCAGATTGGCCTTGATCATCTGGCCCAGCTTGTTCGCCTTGCCTTCACAGGACAGTTGGACCCCTTCCAGCTTCTCATAATGTTCGAGTTCGGTCTGAAACAGTTTCGCCATCTCGATGCAGGGGCCGGCCGCTCCGGCAATGGCCATGGCTGAATGGTCATCGATCTTGAACACCTTGTCCATCCGCCGGCCCGCGATCTGATAGCCCTCGGTCGCCCGCCGGTCGCCGGCGATCACGACCCCCCCCAGATACTTGATGGCCAGCACGGTCGTCCCCTGGGCGACCGGCGGGAGCGTGCCACGGCCCTCCGCTAACACCCACGACCCCGGCCAGGCCCGAAGGCCCGGC
>JBJTAZ010000014.1:0-2754 GCA_046091085.1 Nitrospiraceae bacterium | reverse complement strand
CGAAGACTTCGTAGGGCAGGGAGGGCAACGGCATCGCTACTTCTCCGGCCTCAGTTGGGGAAACAGGATCACGTCGCGGATCGAGGCCTGGTTGGTGAAGAGCATGACCAGCCGGTCGATGCCGATGCCTTCTCCGGCCGTCGGCGGCATGCCGTGTTCCAGCGCGCGCAGGAAGTCCTCGTCCAAATGGTGGGCCTCCTCGTCGCCCGCTTCCCGCTGGGCGTCTTGCGCTTCGAAGCGCTGGCGTTGATCCAGCGGGTCGTTCAACTCGGAGAAGGCGTTGGCGATCTCGCGTCCGGCGATGTAGAGCTCGAACCGGTCGGTGAGCGAGGGGTCCGAATCCTTCCGCCTAGCCAGAGGGGAAATTTCGATCGGATAATCCGTAATGAATGTCGGTTGGATCAACTGGGGCTCGACCGTCTCCTCGAAGATTTCGTTGAGAATGTCCACGAGCGAGGCATTTTCCTCCACCGCCACGCTGAGCTTCTTGGCCGCAGCCAGCGCCGCCGCCCGGTCCGTCAGAACCATCTTGTCCAGCTTGTTCACCTCGAGGATCGCTTGCCGGTAGGACCAGCGCCGCCAGGGAGAGGCCAGATTGAGCTGCTTGCCCTGATACCCGATCGTGGTTGTTCCCAGCACGTCGTTGGCCAAGCGGATGAACAGCTCTTCGGTCAAGACGATCAGGTCATTGTAGTCCGCATAGGCGACGTAGAACTCCAGCATTGTGAACTCGGGATTGTGGATCGTGGAGATGCCTTCGTTGCGGAAGTTGCGGTTGATCTCGAAGACCCGCGGGACGCCGCCGACGATCAAGCGCTTCAGGTACAGTTCCGGCGCGATGCGCAGGTACAGATCCACGCCCAGCGCGTTGTGGTGCGTGACGAAGGGCTTGGCCGTGGCGCCGCCTGGAATGGGATGCATCATCGGCGTTTCCACTTCCAGGAAGCCCTTCTCGATCAGGAAGGACCGGATGCCGGCGATGATCCTGCTGCGCGCAGCGAAGATCGCGTGCACCTCGGGATTGGCGATCAGGTCCACGTACCGTTGCCGATAGCGGGTTTCCACGTCGGTGAGGCCGTGCCACTTCTCCGGCAGGGGACGCAGCGCCTTGCTGAGGAAGGTCAGCTCGCCGACCTCCACCGTCAGTTCGTTGGTCTTGGTGCGGAAGAGATGGCCGCTCACGCCGATCCAGTCGCCCAAGTCCAGGCCCTCGCAGACCTTGTAGGCCTGTTCCGTGAGGAGATCCATCTTGAGATAGACCTGCAGCCGATCCGCTCCGTCTTGCAGCACGGCAAAGGCCGCCTTCCCGAACCGGCGTAACGCTACGATCCGGCCGGCGATCCGGCAGGTGACACGCTCCGTTTCCAACTCTTCTTTGGACTTGGCTCCATGCAGTTGGGTCAAGCGCCCGGCCCGGTCGGTCGCCTCGAACCGGGTGCCGTAGGGCTGGATGCCCAACTCGCGAAGGCCGTCGAGCTTCTTGATGCGCTGCTGTTGCTGGTCGTTCAGTTCGTCTGTCATAGGCCTTCGGCTATCAGCTCTTTTCCTTTGTGCCCGCCATCTGCTGCTTCAAATAGGCTTCGATGAACCCGGTGATGTCGCCGTCCATCACCGAGCTGATGTTGCCGACCTCATGGTCCGTCCGGTGGTCCTTGACCATCTGATAGGGTTGGAAGACGTAGGAGCGGATCTGGCTGCCGAACCCGATCTCCTTCTTTTCGCCCACGATGGACTGGAATTCCGCTTCTTTCTTTTTCTGCTCCAGCTCGTACAGGCGGGCCTTCAGGATCTTCATCGCGCCCATGCGGTTTTGCAGCTGGGACCGTTCGTTCTGGCATTGCACAACGAGCCCGGACGGCAGGTGGGTGATCCGGATCGCCGTCTCCACTTTGTTGACGTTCTGCCCGCCGGCGCCGCCGGCGCGGAACGTGTCGATCCGCAGGTCCTTTTCTTCGACGGCGATCTCCGCATCGTCTTCCAGTTCGGGATAGACGAACACCGACGCGAACGACGTATGGCGCCGCTTGTTGGCGTCGAAGGGAGAAATGCGGACCAGTCGGTGCACCCCGGCTTCGGCTTTGAGATACCCGTAGCTGTAGGGGCCGGTGACGCTCAAGGTCACGCTCTTGATGCCGGCTTCGTCGCCGGCCTGCAGGTCCAGGGTTTCGACCTGAAAGCCCTTCCGTTCGGCCCAACGCACATACATACGCAACAACATCTGCGCCCAGTCCTGCGATTCGGTCCCGCCGGCGCCCGGATGAATTTCGAGGAGCGCGTTGCTGGCGTCCCGCTCCCCGGACAGCAACAGCTCGATCCGCAGTTGGTTCACCGACGCTTCGAACCGGCCCAGCTCGGCCTGGAGATCGCCGGTCATCGCCGCATCCTGGCTCTCTTCGGCCAGCTCCAACATGGCGCGCAGGTCCTCTTGTTGCCGCTCGATCTCGGCCCAGCGGCGCAGTTCACGCTCGAGGGAGGCTTTCTTGCGGCTGACGCGCGCGGCGGCTCGGGAGTCCTTCCAGAATTCCGGCTGCGCGGTCGTCTGTTCCAGGGCCTGCAGTTGGGATGTCAGGTGAGGGAGGTCAAAGATGCCCCCGGAGTTCGTGGACCTGTCCGTCGATCGCGTTGAGTCTGCCGCGCAGTTCGTCCAGCATGAGCTTCCTTTGTCTGTGTCTCGCCGGTCCGGTGTCTAGGCCCGTCCGACTGGTGTCTGCCGCCTGGCCAGCCAGGCGAAAAGTCCGGTGATTATAACACAGG
>JBJTAZ010000013.1:0-6451 GCA_046091085.1 Nitrospiraceae bacterium | reverse complement strand
GTCCGTTGGGTGGAGCGGAAAGAACAATTGACCGAGCTGGTGCGGGCGGAGGTGCAGCCGGGGGATTTGGTGGTCACGCTTGGAGCGGGCGACATTTGGAAGGCCGGTCCAGGACTGTTGGAGCGGCTATGATTGCGGAGGTCATCATGCGAGACGGCGCCCGACAGGGGCTGAGACTGGGGCCCAGGATGTCCGTGCCGGATCGCCAGGCCTCCCACGTCAGGGATCTTCGCGCTGCGGTGGCCGGTCTGCGCGGGGAGGTCAGGTTCGACGCATCCTTGCGGGACCTGACTTCCTTCCGCATCGGCGGGCCGGCCGATGCCTTGTGCATTCCGGCCGACGTCGAGGACCTGAGCCGGCTCGTCCGGCAGGCTAAGGCCGCCAAGGTCCCGATGTTCGTGCTGGGGGGGACGAACCTGCTGGTGCGCGACCGGGGCATCCGCGGTCTGGTGGTAAGCCTGGCGAAACTCACGGCGATCCGCGACGAACCGGACTCGGTGGTCTATGCGGAAGGCGGAGTGGGCATGCCGACATTGATGAAGCATGCGATAAGCCGGTCGCTGGCCGGACTCGAATGGGCTGCCGGCATCCCGGGCACCCTGGGCGGGTCGGTCGTGATGAACGCGGGGACCAGGCTGGGGGAGATGCGGCAGGTGCTCAAAGCGGTCCGGATGGTGGACCCGGCAGGACGGATCAAGGACGTGCCGGTCGCAGCGATCCGGTTCAGTTACCGGCGCGCCAAGCTGCCGCGCGGCATCGTGGCCGGGGCCTGGCTGCAGCTCAGGCCGGGGAACCGCGAACAGATCGAGACCGTGGTGAAAGACTACTTGCATCACCGGCGGGACACGCAGCCGCTCGCACAGCCCAGCGCGGGCTGTGTGTTCAAGAACCCGCCGAACGATGCGGCGGGCCGCGTGATCGAAGCCGCGGGGATGAAGGGCGCCCGTGTCGGCGATGCCCAGGTGTCGGAGAAGCACGCCAACTTCGTGGTCAACCTGGGGCAGGCTCGTGCCGCCGACGTGATCACGCTGATCAAGCAAGTCGGTCGTGCCGTAGAAGAGCAAACGGGCATTACGCTCGAGCTGGAACTCAAAATCGTGGGTCAACCCTAGCGAGCCGTGGACGATGGTGAACGTGTTGCGACCAAAACCGATGACCAAGGCGCGTATCGGCGTCCTGATGGGCGGGCGGTCGTCCGAACGGGAGGTCTCGCTCCGAACGGGCCAGGCGGTGCATCGGGCGCTTCTGCGGCTCGGGTACGATGCCGTGGCGATTGACGTGGGCGAGTCGCTGACGCAGCAGTTGCGGGCCAATCGGGTGAAGCTGGTGTTTCTGGCCTTGCACGGACCAGGGGGAGAGGACGGGACGAGTCAGGGCCTGTTGGACTCCATCGGAATGCCCTACACGGGATCGGGCGTGCGGGCCAGCGCGATCGGGATGCACAAGGTGGCGACGAAGGCGGTCTTGGCCTATGCAGGCGTGCCGGTGCCGAAGGGCACGGTGATCCGGTCCGAGCAGGGCCGGGCCGCGGGCTTGCCGGCCGGGTTGAAGTTGCCGTTGGTGGTCAAACCCGCGTCGGAAGGCTCCACAATCGGCGTCTCCATCGTGCGGAGACGCGCCGACTGGCGTCCGGCGCTGCGCCGCGCGCATGGCTATGATGAGGAAGCGCTGGTCGAGGCCTACATCCCCGGACGCGAGATCGGAGTGTCGGTGTTGGGCCACGCCGGCAAGACCAGGGCTCTGCCCGCGGTCGAGATCGTCGCGCCAGGCGGCTTTTATGACTATCACGCCAAGTACACGAAGGGCCGCACGAGGTATCTCTGTCCGGCTCCGTTGACGCCGGTGCTGGCCAAGCGCGTGCAGGACTTGGCGATCCGGACCTATCGGGCCATCGGCTGCGCCGGGGCGGCGCGGGTGGATTTTCGCGTGACACCGAGAGGCAAGCCCTACGTGCTGGAAATCAACACGATTCCCGGCATGACAGAGACCAGCCTGCTGCCGATGGCGGCGGCCAAAGCCGGACTGAACTATGGCGCGTTGACCGAGCGGATTCTCCAATCCGCCCTTGTGCGCGCGCCGGCCGGCCGGGCCACGGTCCATGCCGCCTCGTCCAAGGTTCGGGCGCTTGCCGGAGGGGGAAGCCACAGATGAAGCAGTGGAAGGGTGTGAACCAGCGGGCGCGTTCGTCGCGCCCCATGTGGGCGCCCAAACGGTCCGGCCGGTCCGTCTCCCGCTGGAGGCCCTCCGTCAAGCTGGGGCGTTTGGGTAAGTGGATAGGGTGGGCCGGCCTGGCCTTCGTGGCGGCCGGCGCAATCGGGTGGGGTGGCATGCAGGGGTACCGACAAGCCCAGCCGATCCTGCACGATTGGCTGGAGGTCCGCGAGGTGACGATCGCGGGCATTCACCACCTGACGCGGGAGGAAATCCTGGCGCGGCTGGGTCTGCGAGCGGGGGAGACGCTCTGGTCGGTCAAGCCGCAGGCGCTGAACGAACGGCTTCTGACGCACCCCTGGATCAAGCAGGCCTCCGTCACCCGGTCGTTGCCCCATGAGTTGATCGTGTCCGTCGTCGAGCGCCAGCCGGTGGCCTTGCTGAAGTCTGCGTCCTCGGCGCTGCTGCTGGACAAGGAGGGGCAGGTCTTGACGTCGCTGCCCGCGCTCGAGGGCAGCGAGTTTCCGATTCTGGTCGGCGTGGACCTGGATCGCGTGATGCAAGGGGACGACCGGGCCCGCCAGTTGGTGCGGAACGGGATCAGGCTGGCCGGCCTGCTGGGCGACGAATTCGACGGGCTGCCGGAAATCGACCTGGGCAATCCGGACAATGCCGTCGCCTACGTGCAGGGCCTGCGGTTCCAATTCGGGCCCGCGTCGTTCGAGGAGAAGTGGGAACGGTATCGCAAGATCGACCGGACGCTGCATGTCAGCGCCGGCGACGAACCGGCGAATGCGAAACACGAGATCGACTTGCGCTATCCGGGCAAGGTGATCGTTCGCGAAAGGGGGTGACCGACTGTGGGGAGACGTGATCACGTAGTGGTCGGGTTGGACATCGGCACGACGAAGATTTGCGCGGTCGTCGCGGAAATGACGGAGGACGGCACCGTCAACATCATCGGCGGCGGCTCCAGCCCGTCCCGCGGGCTTAAGAAGGGGGTCGTGGTCGACATCGACCTGACGGTGGATTCCATCAAGAAGGCCGTGGAGGAGGCGGAGTTGATGACCGGCGGCCAGATCAACGCCGTCTATACGGGTATCGCCGGCAGCCACATTTCCGTGACCCAGGCGCGCGGGGTGCTCGCGCTGAAGCGGCAGGAAGTGACCCGCCAGGACGTGGACCGGGTGATGGAGCAGGTCCGGGCCGGCGTCATGGTCGAGCCGGGGCGGGAAATCCTGCACGTGATTCCCCGCGAGTTCGTGGTGGACGACCAGGACGGGGTGCGGGAGCCTCTGGGCATGTCCGGCGCGCGGCTGGCGGTGGAGGCCCACATCATCACCGGGGCGGTGACCTCCGTGCAGAACATCAGCAAGAGCGTGAACCGGGCCGGATTGGACGTGGTGGAAATCGTGTTGCAGCCGCTGGCCTCCAGCGAGGCGGTGCTGAGCAGCGAGGAGCGGGATCTGGGCGTGGTGATGGTGGATTTGGGCGGCGGTACGACCGACCTGGCGATCTTCGTGGACGGCAGCATCCGGCACACGGCGGTCCTCCCGATCGGCGGCCAGAACGTGACGAAGGATATTGCAATCGGCCTGCTGACTACACAGACCGAGGCGGAGAAGATCAAGATCAGGCACGGCATCGCGCGGGTGGACCTGGTCAACGACGGCGACACGGTGGAAGTGCCGAGCGCAGGGGACCGGCCGGCCAGGACCATCGCGAGGCGGGAGCTGGCGTTGGTCATCGAGCCGCGCGTCGAGGAGATGTTCGAGCTGGTGCGCGACGAAATCAACCGCGCCGGTTACGATGGAAGGCTGGGAGCCGGGGTGGTCATCACGGGCGGGACGTCGATGCTGGAAGGGATGCCCGACGCGGCGGAGCGGGTGCTCAACCTGCCGGCGCGCCGCGGCGTGCCGACCGGCGTGGACGGGTTGCGGGACATCGCCGGCACGCCGATGCATGCGACGGCGGTCGGGCTCATTCTCCATGCCTGTCACCACATGGGCGATCTGGAATCGGTCGGCCGTGGCGGACGCCGGGTCGGGTGGGCCTTCGGCCGGATGCGTCAAATGCTGCCCGAGTTTTTCTAATCACGCTGGCACCCTGCCGCGAAGGCCGCCACCGTCAGCAAGGGAGGAAGCACGATGTTCTCATTTGAAGAAGACGACATCATGCCGGTGCGGATCAAGGTTGTCGGGGTCGGCGGGGCCGGCTGCAACGCGATCAATACGATGATCGGCTCCGGCCTCGGCCGGGTCGAGTTCATTTCGGCCAACACCGACGTGCAGGCCCTGGCCCGGTCCATGGCCACGTTCAAGATCCAATTGGGCCCGGAGAAAACCAGGGGGCTGGGGGCCGGCGCCAAGCCCGAGGTGGGCCGGGAATCGGCGATGGAAAGCCAGGACCGGATCCGGGAGAGCCTGGAGGGGGCCGAGATGGTGTTCGTCACGGCCGGCATGGGCGGCGGCACCGGCACCGGCGCCGCGCCGATCGTCGCGGCTGTGGCCCAGGAACTGGGCATCCTGACGGTGGCGGTCGTGAGCAAGCCCTTCAACTACGAAGGCAACCGGCGGATGAGCCATGCGGAAGACGGACTCCGGGAACTCAAGAAGCACGTGGACACGCTGCTCGTCATTCCGAACCAGCGCCTGCTCCAGATCGTGGACAAGAGCACCTCGATGCTGGAGGCCTTCAAGGTGGCCGACGACGTGCTGCTGCAGGCGATCAAGGGCATCGCCGACGTGATCACCACGACGGGGCACGTGAACGTGGACTTCGCGGACGTGCGGACGGTCATGACGTACACGGGACGGGCGGTGATGGGCATGGGCGTGTCGCGCGGCGAGAACCGGGCCATCGAAGCGGCGCAAAAGGCGATTTTCAGCCCCTTGCTGGAGGACGGGCGCATCGCCGGCGCCAGGGGCGTGCTGCTCAACATCACGGGCGGATTGAACATGACGCTCCATGAGGTGGACCAGGCGGCCTCGATCATCCGCGAAACGGCCGATCCCGAGGCCAACATCATCGTCGGCCAGGTGATCAACGAGGCGCTGAATGAAGAATTGGTCGTGACCGTGATCGCCACGGGTTTCGACCGGGAGGACAGCGGTCTGCCGGAACGGCCCCTGACGGATCGGCCTACGACGGTGCGCGTGCCGCAACCGGCGATGGCCGGCGTGGGCGCGAAGTCCGCGCCGGAGGCGCCGAAGAAGAACCTGGAGCGGCCGACCTTCCTGCGCAAGCTCTCCGGGCAACGGGACACGCAGGAGCGGCTGGGCCTCGGCATCGACGAGAACGAAAAATGGGAAGTGCCCACGTTTCTGAGGAAGCAGGCGGACTAGATCAAATTGACGATTGATTCATTGGAACATTGACGATTGCACGGACCTTTTTCAATGAATCAATGATTCAATGGTAAAGTCGTCAATGGCTTCCAGGCACATCACGATCCCGGCCTTTGCAGGAACGCGCGACGGGGTCCGGCATTTCTTCGGAACCAGGCACGAGGCGGGGCGCCCCGACCTGGCCGCGCGAGTCCTGGTGTCGGTTACGCAGGTGCACGGCACGGATGCCTTGGTGCTGGATCGGCCGGTCGGCGAGGGGGAGCAGTTCGGCGGCACCTGGGATGCGCTGGTGACGGACCAGGCGGAGGTGTTGCTCACGGTCAAGACGGCCGACTGCGTGCCGGTCCTCGTTCACGATCCGCAGCGGGGAGTCGTCGCGGCCATCCATTCGGGTTGGCGGGGTTCCGTGGCTGGCATCCTGCCGCGCACCCTGGCGGTGATGCGGGAGCGGTTCGGCTCGGCGCCCCGTTCGCTGCGGATCGGCATCGGGCCCTCGGCCGGACCCTGCTGTTACGAAGTGGACGAGCCGGTGCTGGAGAAACTTCGATCCGGCTTTTCCGACTGGCCGCTCGTGGCGCGGGAGACGGGCCAAGGAGTCTGGTTGCTCGACTTGCGGGACTTGCTCCGGCGTCAGGCCCAGACCTGGGGGGTGGAGGCTCACGCCATCCGAAGCGCGAACGTCTGCACGATCTGCCATCCATCCCTGTTTCATTCCTACCGGCGCGACGGCACGGCACGGGGCACGATGGTGAGCGGGATCATGCTGACACGTTCGAGGAAATGATGATTGGTGAACGATGAATGACGATTGGTGTAGGATACAGTCTCCATACGTGATTGATATTCAACATGCCGTACTCATCGTTCAACGTGCTGCATTCATCGTTGGCTATTCCACGTGGCGGACGCAGTTGACGCCGAAACCATCGCCCGGCATGTCCGGACCGTCCAGG
>JBJTAZ010000012.1:0-3017 GCA_046091085.1 Nitrospiraceae bacterium | reverse complement strand
GGGGGGGGGGCCCGCCCTTGTGGGGGTTGCGGTGGGGGGGGGGGGTGTCCCCCCCCCTCTGCCCCCCCCACCCCCCGGCAGTGGATTCCAAGGAATCGTAGCGAGCGGCGAAGACGAGGAGTAGTAGGCGACGGCACAGATTCGAGAGAGCCGGCGGCTGGTGCAAGCCGGTTCTGTGCGCCGCTGAACTCGCCTCGGAGCCGAGCCCGTGAAGTCGTTCTGACGGTAATGGGCTCCGCCTGACCCACGAGACGGGTTCAATGAAGGGCGCGGGAGTTTCGCGGGAAGCTTCGGCGCTGAAGCAGGGTGGTACCACGGAGCGCGCGAGCCTTCGTCCCTGGGGTATAAGGGCGAAGGCTTTTGTGTTGGTAATGCCTGCGTGGGCCAACTTGAAGAGAGGTGCAGCATGACGCGCATGATCCGAATCTTTGACACCACCTTGCGGGATGGTGAACAGTCGCCCGGGGCGAGCATGAATCTGGAAGAGAAGATCATGATCGCCAAGCAGCTGGCCCGCCTGGGGGTGGACATCATCGAGGCGGGGTTTGCCTACAGCTCGCCCGGCGATTTCGAAGCGGTCAGGCAGGTGGCGCAGGAAGTGGAAGGGCCCACGGTTTGCAGCCTGGCCCGGGCACGGCCCGAAGACATCGACCGGGCCTGGGAGGCGCTGAAAGGCGCGCCGAAGGTGCGCATTCATACCTTCCTCTCGACCTCGGACATTCACTTGAAGCACCAGTTCCGGATGACGCGGGATGAGGCCTTGAAGCGGGCCGTGGAAATGGTGCAGCGGGCGCGTGGCTACGTCGAGGACGTGGAATTTTCGCCGATGGATGCCAGCCGGTCCGATCCGACCTATCTGAACGAGGTGATCGAGGCGGTCATCGCCGCGGGGGCGGGCACGGTCAACATTCCCGATACGGTGGGCTATACGAGCCCGCAGGAGTTCGGCCGCCTGATCCGCGGAATCCGCGAGAAGGTGCCGAACAGCGCCCGGGCGGTGATCTCGGTTCATTGCCACAACGATTTGGGATTGGCCGTGGCCAACTCCTTGGCGGCCATCCTGGAGGGAGCGGGGCAGGTGGAATGCACCGTCAATGGGATTGGCGAGCGTGCGGGCAATGCGTCGCTGGAGGAGATCGCCATGGGGCTGCGGACCCGCAAGGACTTTTATGGAGCTGACACCCGCATCCGCACGGAGGAGATCATCAAGACCAGCCGCCTCGTGAGCAAGATCACGGGCATGACGGTACAGCCGAACAAGGCAATCGTCGGCGCCAACGCCTTCGCGCACACCTCCGGCATCCACCAGGATGGACTTCTGAAAGAGAAGAGCACGTATGAGATCATGCGTCCCGAATCGGTGGGACTGACCCAGAGCAAGCTCATCATGGGGAAGCTGTCGGGCCGGCATGCCTTTCGGCAAAAGCTGGAAGAGATGGGCTACAAACTGTCCGAAGAAGAGGTCAATCACGCCTTCACGCGGTTCAAGAAGCTGGCGGACCAGAAGAAAGAGGTCTACGAAGAGGATCTCCAGGCCATCGTGTCCGAAGAAGTCGCGCGCATTCCGGAACGGTACGTGCTCAAGGCGCTCTACGTCGAGAGCGGCACCAGCCAAGTGCCCACGGCCACGGTCGAATTGGACATCGACGGGAAGCCGATGAAGCAGACCGGCACAGGCGACGGGCCGGTGGATGCGGCCTATCGCACCATTGCCGCCATGACCCAGACCAAGAGCAGCCTGTTGGGCTATTCGGTGGAGGCGATCACCGGAGGCACCGATTCGCAGGGCGAGGTCTCCGTGCGGTTGCAGGAAAACGGGAAGACGGCCATCGGGCATGGATCCGATACGGACATCATCGTGGCCTCTGCGAGGGCCTATCTCAACGGCTTAAACAAGCTGGCGTTCTGGGCATCGAAGCACTTCGACCCGGAGCAGAAGGCCGGCTTGATTTACCAATAATGCGGCGGTACAGTGTCGCCCGGCTGGTCGGCTGAGGCATCGAACGAGGAGTGGAGGCATGAAGGCGCAGATTGCGGTGTTGGCCGGCGACGGCGTAGGAAAAGAGATCGTTCCCGAAGCGGTGAAGCTGCTTCAAGCGGCGGCAGAACAATTTCACCATACGTTCACGTTCGTGCCGTCCCTTGAGGGCGGCTCGGCGATCGACGCCGGCGGGGTGCCTCTGCCTGCCGAGACTCTGGCCTTGGCCAAGGCCAGCGACGCGGTCTTGCTGGGTGCCGTGGGCGGGCCGAAATGGGAAGGGCTCGACTATGCGATTCGTCCCGAGCGGGCCGTGCTCGGGCTGCGTGAACAGTTGGGGCTTTTCGCCAACCTTCGTCCCGCCAAACTCTACTCCATGTTGAGCGATGCCTCCACGTTAAAGCGTGAGGTGATCGAGGGCATCGATCTGCTGGTCGTGCGCGAGTTGACCGGCGGGATCTATTTCGGCAAGCCAAAAGGCATCGAGAAGATGGCGGAGGGGGAGCGGGGCGTCAATACGGAAGTCTATACGACTCCGGAGATCCGGCGCATCGCCAAGGTCGCATTCGAAGCGGCCCGGAAGCGGAGACGCAAGGTCATGTCCGTGGACAAGGCTAATGTGCTGGAGTCGTCGGAGTTGTGGCGGCGGGTCGTGATCGAAGTGCACCGGGACTATCCGGACGTGGAATTGAGCCACATATACGTGGACAATTGCGCGATGCAGCTGATCCGCAACCCCAAGCAATTCGACGTGCTGGTGACCAGCAACCTGTTCGGGGACATCTTGAGCGACGAGGCGGCGATGCTGACCGGCTCCATCGGCATGCTCCCGTCCGCCAGCATCGGCGCGAAGGTGGGGATGTACGAGCCGATCCACGGCAGCGCGCCGGACATCGCCGGGAAGAACCTGGCCAATCCCATTGCGACGATCGCCTCCGCCTCCCTGCTCCTTTCCTACCAGCTTCGCCTGGACAAGGTAGCGGAGGCCATCGAACGGGCCATTCATAAGACCCTGGAACAGGGGTATCGGACGCAGGAC
>JBJTAZ010000011.1:0-11790 GCA_046091085.1 Nitrospiraceae bacterium | reverse complement strand
CTGTTCTCTCAGGGCTTCGACGCGCCCAAGGGCGAAATCTATTGCGGGACCGAGGCGCATAAGGGCGAACTCGGTTTTTATATCGTGAGCCAGGGGGGCGGGAAGCCCTACCGGCTGAAGATCCGCGC
Source organism: Nitrospiraceae bacterium (assembly GCA_046091085.1). Classification (GTDB taxonomy): domain Bacteria; phylum Nitrospirota; class Nitrospiria; order Nitrospirales; family Nitrospiraceae; genus SYGV01. Next base: position 11,662 of record JBJTAZ010000011.1, on the reverse strand, counting down.
TCCGTCCTTCATTCATATGGGGGCGTTCGATTTCATGTCGCGCGGCTATATGATCGCCGACGCGGTGACGATCTTCGGCACCTACGACATCGTCATGGGCGAGTGCGATCGATGATTTCATGATGAAGGTTGAATTGTGAGTGTTGAACGTCGGATGCCGGGGGAATGCCCCCATTCAACATTGAAAACGCACAGTTCAAAATTTGAGGAAGTATGGGCCTGAAACCAGCGACCAATCCGGAAGTCGAAGCGGCGACGATCGAACTGACGATCGACGGCCGCACGGTCACGGCCAAGGACGGGGTGTCGCTCTACGACGTGATTTCCAGCACGGGCAAGATCATCCCCGCCATGTGCTACCACTACACGTTCGATCCGTTCGGCTCCTGCGGCATGTGCCTGGTGATGCAAGAGGGCAAGAAGGCGCCGGTTCGCTCCTGCACGGCCAAAGCGACGGCCGGCATGATCATCCGCACGGAAGGCGACGATCTGTTCCAGGCCAGGAAGAAGGCGGTGGAGAAGCATCTCTCAGTGCATCCGCTGGACTGCCCGGTCTGCGACGCGGACGGGCATTGCGAGCTGCAAGACATGGCCTTCCAGCACCAAGTCACGAACCTGGCCAATGCCAAGCAGAAGCTGATTCCGGAAGACACCCGCAGCCTGGTGCTGGATTTCAACATGAATCGCTGCATCGCCTGCGGCGAGTGCATCAACGTCTGCAAAGACGTGCTGATGATCGATGCGCTGCAATTCGCCAAGAAGGGCGGCTTTACCCAGGTGGTGGCGAAGGGCGACCAGCCGCTCTCCTGTGAGTTTTGCGGCGACTGCCTGGCGGTCTGCCCGGTGGGCGCGATCACCAACAAGTTTTCCAAGTACCTCTACAAGCCCTGGCAGCTCAAGAAGACTACAAGCACCTGCAATTACTGCGGCGACGGCTGCCAGATCTACGTGGAAACGAAGGACAACGAAGTGGTTCGGGTGACCTCACCGCTCTCCTGGAAAAACAAGTGGGGCGAGCGGACCGACACGGCCAAGGGGCACGGCGGCATCTGCGTGCGCGGGCGGTTCGGGTTCCAGTTCATCGACAGTCAGGCCCGGCTGCGTCAGCCGCTGGCCAGGCGGGATGGGCAACTGGTCGAAGCGCCCTGGTTGGAAACCATGCATCACGTGGCGGATCGGTTGACGGCCATCAAGGCTCAGCATGGACCGAACGCCATCGCCGGTCTCATCACGGCCCGCTGCACCAACGAGGAACTGTAGGTGTTCCAGAAGCTCATGCGCGTGGCGGTCGGGACCAATCAATTGGACAGCAGCGCCCGCTACGGCCATGCCAACTTCGTCCACGCGGTCCGGCAGGCCCTGGGCGTCGGGCGCATGACCAACGACTCCGAGGACATCACCAAAGCCAAGGCGATTCTCGTGATCGGGTCGAACATCACCGAGACTAATCCGGTGGCCAGCATCCGGGTCAAGGAAGCGATTCGCGTCTATCAGGCCCAGGTGATCGTGGTGGATTCGTCCAACACGAACATGGCCAAGCTGGCGTCGCATCCGACGCTGGTGAAGCCGGGGACGGAAGGCCTGTTCGCGCAGGGGCTGGTGAAGTCGGTGCTCGAACAGGATTTGGTGGATGAGGATACGGTCAAGCAGTATCCCGAGGCGGTTGCCGCGCTGAAGCAGGCAGCCGCCGGTCTCTCGTTGGATGCCATTGCCGCGCAGACCGGCGTTCCAGTGGCGCAGATCAACGAAGCTGCGTCGGTCTTCGCCGAATCGCCGCGCGCCGTGATCATCTGCGGCGAAGGCATCGTGCGCCGCTCGGGCGGGTATCAGCATGTGTTGGCCTTGATCGACTTGGCCTGGATCACCGGCAAACTGGGCCGGCCCGGTTGCGGCATCAACACGGTGGTCGAAGAGGCCAACGAGCAGGGGGCGATGGACTTGGGCGCCGTGCCGGAGTTCCTGCCGGGCCAAGCCCGATTCGATGATGAAGCGGCCCGCACCAAGTTCGCCAAGGCTTGGGGCAAGGATAAGCCGGCTGCGCTTCCGGCGCTCGGCCAGGGCGCCCATTTGACGGAGATGCTTACACGCTGCCGGAGCGGCCAGATCAAGGCCTTGTATGTCATTGGGGAAAACCCGCTTGCGACGCTCCCGGCCTCGTTCGGCGTCAAGGAGGCTTTGGCGAAACTGGAGTTGCTGGTGGTGCAGGACCCGTTCCTGACCGAGACGGCTCGGATGGCGCACGTCGTCCTGCCGGCTTGCACCTTCGCCGAGAAGGATGGGACCGTGACCAGCCAGGACGGGAAAGTCCAACGGGTGCGGCAGACCATGGACCCGATCGGGGAGAGTCTGCCGGACTGGCACATCATGACGGCGCTCGCCGGTGGCTTGGGTTGCGAGTGGAGCTACGAGTCCCCGCAGGACATTCAAAACGAGATCATGAAGTTGCTGCCCGGCTACTACAATTTGGGACAGCCCAGAAAGATCGCGCCGAAACCTGACGCCTACTTGTCCAATGGCTACGCCACGTTCCTGGTGGGCCGGTACGGCCACAGCGATCAGGCCGCCGGGCCGAGCAAGAGCCATTCTTTCCGGCTCACGATGGGCCAGCTCCTCTACCACTCGGGCAAGCTCTCGTCCCAGGCCTCTGGCCTGATCAAGATTGCGCCGAACAGCGGCAAGCTCCGCATGAACGGGCAGGACATGGAACGTCTGGGTCTGAGTGACGGGGCGCGGGTACGCGTGAGCTCGGCGCAGGGTTCGCTCGATATGGGTGTGCAAGCGGATCACGCGCTGCTGCCGGGGGCCTGCTTCTTTCCCGAGCACTTCAACGAGCCGCCGGTCAAGGATTTGATAGCCGTCGAGGTGGATGCCGTCACGGGCGTCCCCTCGTTCAAATTCACGGAAGTCTCGATCGAGAAGCTGTAGCGCGAGGGCGCGGGAGTTTCCCATGAGTATCGGCACATTGACCAAAAAGCTCCTCCAGGATGCCCTGTTTGGCGAGATTTGGGACGCGATGAAAGTCACGTTCAAGCACATGTTCTACAAGCCGATCACCTTCCAGTACCCACGGGAACAGCGGACGATTCCGGATACCCATCGTGGCGCGCTGGGTTTGCTGCGCTATGACGATGGGCGCGAGCGCTGCGTGGGCTGCGATTTATGCGAAGCGGCCTGCCCTTCGCACTGCATCAAGGTGATCAGCACCGAGGACAAGGACCGGCCGCTCCAGCGGTATGCCAGCGAGTTCTACATCGACATCACGAAATGCGTTTTTTGCGGCTATTGCGTGGAGGCTTGTCCGGTCAACGCGCTGGCTATGACCAAGATGTACGAGTATTCCACTCACGATAAGCGGACCCTCCTCTTCGACAAGCCGCGGCTGTATCAGATCGGCGAGCGATATATCGACGACGCCAAAAAATATTTGGTCGCCCACCATCAAGAGAAGGACGACCAATCGAGCCGGGAATACCGGTACTTTTTCCCCCAGTCGGTGCAGAAGGCGACACAGCCGCCGCCGAAGCATTTGACCTAAGCCCATAGGCGCATGACACTGTTCTTTTTTGTCTACTTCTCGCTCGTGAGCATTGCCGCCGGCGTGCTCACCGTGGCGCTTCGCAACCCGGTCCATTGCGGCCTGGCGTTACTGACGCTCCTGCTGCATGTGGCCGGCCTGTTCGTACTGCTGAACGCCGAATTTCTGTTTGCCGTCCAGGTCATCGTCTACGCCGGCGCGATTTTGGTCCTCTACCTGTTCGTGCTGATGCTGCTGAACCTCAAGACTGACGAACGTTATCTGCACTCCCGTTATGCGGTGATCCTGTTCGCCGCCGCGGCGATTTGCGGGGAGTTGCTGATCCTGGTGCTCCGCTCCCCCTATGCGGGCGCGAAGGGGGATGCGCCGATCGAGGCCGTGTTGAAGGACGGGGACAGCTACGCCGTGGGCATCAAAATGTTCAGCGATTACTTGCTCCCGTTCGAAATCGTCGGGGTCTTTCTGTTGGGAGCCATCATCGGGGCGATCGTGCTGGCGAAAACGCCGACCGCCGCCGATGTGGAGCAGGAACCATGATTCCGTTAAGCGCCTACGTGGCCGTCAGCGGGATTTTGTTTGCCACAGGCTTGATCGGGGTCCTGGTCCGCCGCAACTTCATTATCGTGTTGATGTCGGTCGAGATCATGCTCAACGCGGCGAACATCAACCTGGTCGCCTTCTCCCATTATCTGGAATCCATGGCCGGACAGATCGTGGCGCTCTTCGTGATCGCGATCGCCGCCGGGGAGGCTGCCGTGGGGTTGGCGATCATCATCGTCGTGTTCCGCGGGAAGCTGTCCACGAATGTGGACGAAATGAATTTATTGAAGTGGTAACGTGTCCGATTTGATCGTCATTCTCATCCCCGTCTTCCCGCTGCTGGCTGTGCTCCTGAACGGCCTGCTGGGCAGCCGCTATTCGCACGAAGTGGCGCACCGGCTGGCCTGGGGCTCGGTGGGCCTCTCGTTCCTCTGTGCGATCGGCGTCTTCTCGGAGACGCTGGGTTCCGGAGTCGCCAGGGAAGTTGTCGCCTACAAATGGATTTTCGGTGGCGATCTGACGGTCAACCTGGCCTTCCTCATCGATCCCCTCGCCTGCATCATGCTGCTGGTGGTGACGGGCGTCGGGTTTCTCATCCATCTCTATTCGGTCGGGTACATGCACGGTGAAGAAGGCTTTACCCGCTTCTTCACCTATATGAACCTGTTCATGGTCTCGATGCTTCTGCTGGTGATGGGGAACAACTACCTGGTCCTCTTCATCGGCTGGGAAGGCGTCGGGCTGTGCTCCTATCTGTTGATCGGCTACTACTACGACAAGGTGTCGGCGGCCAAGGCCGCGTCCAAGGCCTTCGTAGTCAACCGGATCGGGGACGCGGGCTTTCTGCTGGCGATCTTCCTCGTCTTTCAGAACTTCAAGACGTTGGATTACACCCAGGTGTTCGCCCAGGCGGGCCAGCTCTCCACCGGGATGGCCACCGCCATCGCCCTCTGCCTCTTGGTCGGGGCCGTGGGCAAGTCGGCCCAGCTGCCCCTCTACACCTGGCTGCCGGACGCGATGGAAGGCCCGACGCCGGTGAGCGCGCTCATCCACGCCGCCACCATGGTGACGGCCGGCGTCTACATGATCGTGCGGAACCACGTGATCTACGATATGGCCCCCGTGGCCATGACGACGGTGGCCATCGTCGGCGGGACGACCGCGCTCTTCGCCGCGACGATCGGCCTCGTGCAAACGGACATCAAGCGCGTGCTGGCCTACTCCACGGTCAGCCAGCTGGGCTACATGTTCCTGGCCTGCGGGATCGGGGCCTATACCGCCGCGGTGTTCCACCTGATGACCCACGCCTTCTTCAAGGCGCTCCTGTTCCTGTCGGCCGGTTCGGTGATCCATGCCCTGCACGGCGAGCAGGACATCATGAAAATGGGCGGGCTGAAGTCGAAGATTCCCTGGACCTATCGGCTCTTTCTCGTCGGCACCCTGGCCATCGCCGGAATCTTCCCGCTCGCCGGCTTCTGGAGCACGGACGAGATCATGGCCCATGCTTTCGTCCACGGCCATTACGTCTTGTATGGGATGGCGGCGGTCGGGGCCTTCTTGACGGCCTTTTATATGTTCCGGCTCACCTATCTGACCTTCTATGGGCAGTCCCGAGTGGATCACCATACGGCCGAGCACATCCACGAGTCGCCCCCGATCATGCTCGCGCCATTGATGGTCCTGGCCACGCTCTCGGTGATCGGCGGCTTTCCCGGCGTGCCGCCGGAAGACGGGTGGTTCCATCATTTCCTGCACAAGGTGACGATGACGGCGCAAGTCGGAGGGGCAGCTGCGGAACATGAAGGCGGTTCCGGACTGGTCGTGACGCTGATGCTGGTGGCGACGGCCATCGCCCTGGCCGGCTGGGGCCTGGCCCACTATCTCTACAGCCTTCGCACGGACCGCGCATCGGCGTGGGCGGCGCGTTCGCCCGGCGCGTACCGGACCCTGCTCAGCAAATACTATGTGGACGAACTCTACGACGCCCTGTTCGTGGAACCGACGAAAAAGCTGGGCCTGGTCTGGGATTGGTTCGACCGCCACGTCATCGACCGGATCGTCGTCGGTGTCGGGGAACTGACCCACGCGAGTTCGGCCGGCAGCACCTGGCTGGAGAAGTATGTGATCTACGGCGGGCTCAATGCGATCGGGTATGCCAACCATTTGTTGGCGCGCTCCTGGCGGCAACTTCAAAGCGGGCAGGTGCATCACTATGCCGCACTGATCGTGGCCGGGTTGTTCATCCTGGTCCATCTTGTGCTGGCTTGGTGGACCGGATCTGGCGGGGTGCTGCGATGAGAAGGACTGACGGCGAATAGCACGGGCGACGATGTTGCAAGAACTCACATTTAACTTTCCGATTCTGTCGCTGATGCTCTTTTTGCCCCTTCTGGGCGCGATTCTGATCGCGCTGCTGAAGGAAGAGGATTTGATCAAGAATGCGGCGTTGGGGGTGTCGCTCCTGGAGCTGGTGCTCGCCGTCATCGTCATGCTGCGCTTCGTCCCTGATTCCGCGGCCATGCAGTTCTCCGAGCGCCTGGACTGGATTCCGCCGCTGGGGATCAGTTACCACCTGGGGTTGGATGGGATCAGCGTGCTGTTCGTCGGCGTCACGACCTTCCTGACCGTGCTGGTCGTGCTCTACTCCTGGGACACGGTCCGCCATCAGATCAAGCTCTACTTCGTCGCGCTGCTCGCGCTCGAGACGACGATGATGGGCATTTTCGTGGCGCTGGACCTGATCCTCTTTTTCGTGTTCTGGGAGTTGATGCTGATCCCGAGCTATTTCCTGATCAAGCTTTGGGGGGGCGGAGCGGACCGGCAATATGCGGCGCTCAAGTACGTGCTCTATACGCTGTTGGGCAGCGTGTTCATGCTGGTCGGCATCGTCTTGCTGGATCTGAATTACCACGACTGGGCTGTGGTCCATCACATCGAGCCGTCCTACTCGTTCGATTTCCTGCAATTGTTGACGATCCCGATTCCCGTCGAGAAGCAGGTGCTGATCTTTTGGCTGATCTTTCTGGGCCTGGCCTTCAAGGCGCCGATGTTCCCGTTTCTCACCTGGCTGCCGGACGCCCTCTTGGAAGGGCCGATTGGGATGGCGGTGTTTTTGGCCGGGATCAAGCTGGGCACATATGGGTTTATCCGGTTCAGCCTGCCGCTCCTGCCGGACGCTTCGAAAAGTCCTGGCGTGGCCGGTACGATGATGACGCTGGCGCTGATGGCGATCATCTACGGGGCGATCGTGGCGCTGGTCCAGCCGGACTTCCGCCGGCTCCTGGCCTTCAGCAGCATCAGCCACTTGGGGTTCGTGGTGGCCGGCTTGTTCGCGCTGAATTTTCAGGGGCTGCAGGGCAGCCTGCTGACAATGATCAACCTCGGGTTCAGCACGGCCGGCTTGTTCTTCCTGGCCGGGTTCCTCTACACCAGGCGGCACAGCACGCAGTTGTCGGCGTTCGGCGGGCTGGCCAAGAAGGTCCCGCTGCTCGCGACGTATTTGTTGATCATCGGGTTGGCGTCGATCGGCCTGCCCGGCACGAACGGGTTCGTCGGCGAGTTCCTGATCCTGCTGGGCGCGTTTCAAGCGTACTGGCTGTATGGCGTCGTTGCGGTGACCGGCGTGGTCTTCGGGGCGGCCTATTTCCTCTGGTACTACGAACGGGCGATGTTGGGGCCCTTGTCGCAGGCGGCGGGTCAGGCCATTGCGGATCTCAACGCGCGCGAGCTGGCGATCGCCCTGTCGCTGTCGGTAATGATTTTCTGGATCGGGCTCTACCCCTCGCCGTTCCTCCGGATGATGAACGGGTCGGTACAGGCGTTGGTGGAGCGGCTGGACAGGGGCGCGGTGGCGGCCGAGCCAGGCGGGCAAGCCCCCGTGCTCGCGCACCGCGCACATCAGAATGTGCTCGGCGGAACTGCGCAATAGGGGCTTGTCCGTCCGGCTTAGAGTGGAATAGGAAGTAAGAGCAAGTCATGGGGCAGTACGCGCTGATCTATATTCTGTTCGCGCCCTTCGTCGGGGCGATCGCCCTGCTGTTCGTTTCGAACCGCAAGGCGCTGGCGGTTCGCCTTATCGCGGCGGCATCGGCCGGCGTCTCACTGCTCGCGTCCTTTTATCTCTTCTTCGCGTTCGACACGGATCAAGGCGGGTTCCAGTTCGTCCAGCGCTTCGAATGGTCGAAAGAGTTGGGCATTGCCTTCTACCTCGGCGTGGATGGGATCGGGGCCCCGTTGGTCTTGGCCTCATCCATTCTGTTGTTCGCGGGCATTTTCGTCTCCTGGCACATCAAGGACCGGACCAAGGAGTTCTACATCGTGCTCCTGGTCTTGGCGGCGGCGACCATCGGCGTGTTTATGTCGTTGGACCTGTTCTTCCTCTATTTCTTCTACGAGATGTCCGTGCTGCCGATGTACCTGCTGCTGGGCATGTGGGGCAGCCACACCAAGGGCTATCTCGCCATGACCGATCCGGAGGGGCTGAAGCAGCGGGACTCGGTGTCCTTCCTCTTCAACTTCGGCTCGAACAGCAAAGAATATGCGGCGATGAAGCTGGTCCTGTTCCTCTCCGCGGGGGCCATTCTGGCGTTGCTGGGCATCCTGCTCATTTACAAATTCTCCGGACTGCACACGTTCGACATTCTCGTGCTGCGCGAGAAGGCCAAGTTTTCAGGGCCGCTGGCCGACCTGATCTGGCTGCTGATCTTCTTCGGCTTCGCCTCGATCGCGCCGCTCTGGCCGCTCCATTCCTGGTCGCCGGTCGGGCATGCGGCCGCCCCTGCCGCCACCAGCATGCTGCATGCGGGCGTGCTGATGAAGCTGGGGCACTTTTCGATCATCCGCGTCGCCTACGAGATTCTGCCGGACACCACCCGCGAATTGATGCCGATCGCGGCGGTGCTCTGCATCTTCAGCATGCTCTACGGTGGGTTCGTGGCCTTCTATGCCAAAGACACCAAGTATGTGATCGGCTACAGCAGTTCCAGCCACATGGGCTATGTGTTCCTGGGCATGGCGGCGCTCGATTACATCAGCATGAGCGGGGCTGTGCTATACATGTTCGCACACGCGCTGGCCACGAGCATGCTCTTCGCCATCGCCGGCTGGGTGTACGATCAGACTCACACGCGGGACATTCCCTCGCTCGGCGGGCTGGTCAATCGCATGCCTTTTGTGGCCGGCTGTTTCCTGATTGCCTGCATGGCCTCGGTTGGGATGCCGGGAACCGTGAATTTCATCGCCGAAGTCATGATCCTCGTGGGCAGCTGGAACAAGTATCCCTTCCAAGTCTTCGTCGCGGTTGTGGGGATCGTGCTGACCATGGCCTATCTGTTCCGGATGATGCGGGGCGTCTTCTACGGACCGATGGACGCCCACTACAGCCACGCGCACGATACGGTGACGATGGTGGACCGGGTGCCGCTGTTGCTGCTGATCACCTGCAGCGTCACGTTCGGCATCTTCCCCGGCCATTTTTACAAGGTCATTCGGGCCGGCACGGACCCATTGGTCTCGAGGATCACCCACGTGACGCCGCTGAATGCGGGGAATGGCGTGCTCGGTCATCAGCCCTCAGCGGTCGGCAATCGGGCCGACGCGCCTATTCACGTTTCAGCGCTGAAGGCCGATCGCTGACGATTGAACGCCTCTTGAGAGTGAATGTACGATGATTTTCAATTTCTCCATGACCGGCTCCGATCTCCTGCTGATGCTGCCGGAGATCCTGCTCACGGTCTGGCTCTGCGTGGTCCTGATCGTGGACTTCGCCATGCCGAGACTGCCCAAGGAGCAGTTGGCCTATCTGAGCGTGGGCGGGCTGGTGGCTGTGCTGCTGAGCCTGGCCTGGTTCGACCGGGCCGACGTGACCGGCGTTCTCTTCAACAACATGTTCGTGGTGGACCGGCTGGCGATCTTTTTCAAGATCTTCATCGTGGGCGCCACGGCTCTTGTCGTCCTGATCTCGATCGACTATGTCCGGCGTTTCAAGTTTTTCAAGGGGGAATACTACTTCCTGGTCCTGATGTCCGCCCTGGGCATGATGTTCATGGCCTCCGCCAACGACTTGTTGTCCATGTTCATCACGCTGGAGTTTTCGACTTTTGGCTTCTACGTGCTGGTGGCCTATCTGCGGGACGAGGTCTCGTCCAACGAAGCCGGGCTCAAATTTTTCATCCTGGGCGTGTTCGTGGCGGGGCTCCTCGCCTACGGGATCAGCCTGGTCTTCGGGGAAACGGGCAAGCTGGTCTTCTCGGACATCGCCTCAGCCAAACCCACGCCAGGCCTGATCATCGGCTTCCTGCTGATCTTCGCCGCGCTGGGGTTCAAGATCGGCGCAGTGCCGTTCCATTCCTGGATACCGGACACCTACCACGGCGCTCCTACGCCGGTGACGGCGTTCCTCTCGATCGCGCCCAAAGGCGCCGCCTTTGCGATCCTGCTGCGGATGTTCTTTGTGTCGCTGGCAGCGTTCAAGCCGGTCTGGGTCCTGCTGCTGGTGGGGGCGTCGATTCTCTCGATGACCTACGGCAACATCGTGGCCATCGCGCAGAAGAACATCAAGCGGCTCTTGGCCTACTCGGGCATCGCGCAGATCGGCAATCTGTTGATCGGGCTCGCGGCCGGCACCAAGATGGGCGGCGATGCGATTCTCTACTATCTGTTGACCTACCTGTTCGCCAACCTGGGAGCCTTCGCGGTCGTGATCGCGGTCAGCAACCAGATTCGGAGCGACGAGATCGAGGACTACAGCGGGCTGAACCGGCGCTCGCCGTTCCTGGCCTTTGCCATGATCACGTTCCTGCTCTCCCTGGCCGGCGTGCCTCCATTGGCCGGATTCCTGGGCAAGCTGTACATCTTCGTGGCGGCGATGAACGAAGGTCTCTACACGCTGATCGTCGTCGGGCTTCTCAATATCGTGGTCTCGATGTACTACTACTTGATCGTGGTTAAGAAGATGTACATCAACGAGCCGACCGATCCGTCGCCGCTGACCGTTACGGCGCCGATGCAGGCGGTGATATACGTGTGCCTGGCCGGCACCGTGATATTGGGCATCTATCCCCAGCCGTTCATTGATTGGGTAGTTTCCGCGAGCATGATGTTCTCCCAGTTCGCGGCCCCCGCCTCGGCGGCGGCGCCTCCGCCCGTCCTGCCATTCGGCGGCTGACGTTCTTCCATTTGTTGCATTCTAGCCTCTAGCTGGAGCATGCTGCGGCCTATTCGGCTGGCTGAGCGCTCGCGGGTGATTCTGTATCCAGAGTCTAGCCTCCATAGCACTTCACGATCTTGGCCCTGTATGCGTTTCGGTCTTTTCCCTCGACAATCGTTTCATCTGGGCCTAGCCATCGTGCTGGGGGCGGCTGTCTGGTGTTTTTCCGTGCCACGGGCCGAGGCCGAGTGGTACGTGGGAGGCTATGGGGGCGTGACCACCCAAACCCTCATTACCAACGCTACGATCACCCGCAACTTCTCCGGGGTAGGCCCCGTGAGCAATGCGAAAGTCAGCGATATTGACTTGATCGACTCTTATGTGCTCGGAGGCAAGGTCGGCTATTACTTGGAACGTAAACAATGGCTGGGCTTCGAGGG
>JBJTAZ010000010.1:0-16429 GCA_046091085.1 Nitrospiraceae bacterium | reverse complement strand
TCCGTCGGTCACGTTGACGACCGGCCCGGTAAATTGTCGCGCGCTGTCGCCAACCGGCTGGGCTTGGGTCGGCAGCGACGGCTTGGCGCAACCGGCCAGCAAAAGTCCGAGCGACAGGCAGGCGGCCAGACACTCGCTGTCGCCGCGCACGAGGCAAGCCCGGCCGCGGCGGTTCATCACGACTCGGCCCGCTCCCACCATTTCGACAGGTGTACGTGGCGCCGGTTCGGATAGTCCGCATAATGCGACACGTCGTTGAAGAGCATCAGGCGGGCCCGGACCGGGTCTTTGAAGTCCACCACATTCAGGCAGGCCGGAGATTGGTCCAGCCGATCCCGGTACCCGCGCGCGTCGAACCCCAGGAGGTTGCTGAGGAGCAGCCGCAGCGTAGCCTTGTGCGACACCACCAGCACGTTGGCGCCGGCATGCCGCACGACGATTTCGCGAATCACCGGCAAGGCGCGCGCCATCACGCTCAACCCCGACTCGCCGCCGGACGGGGCAAAGGTGAAGGGGTCCGCCTCCCAGGCGGCATACTCGTCGGGGAACCGCGTCTCCACCTCTGTTCGCGTGAGCCCTTCCCAGCGGCCGTGGTGGATCTCGCGCAGCCCGTCGCAGGGAATCGGCGCGAGGGCATGGGCGCCGACGATGAGAGCCGCGGTTTCCACCGTGCGCCGCATCGGACTGGCATAGACGGCCGCCAATTCGGCGTCGGCCAACCGCTCGGCCAATCGCTCGGCTTGCACGCGCCCCTCATCGGACAGTTCGACATCCGTCGCGCCGGCAAACCGGTCTTCCGCGCTCAGGACCGTCGCCCCGTGTCGAACCAGGAACAGTCTGGTCGTCATCGAACCTCGCTGGGTGAATCCGCCTGTGCGCCGGCCATGATCGCCGCCTGCCGCCCCCCTGTCAAGAACGGTCCGCCGGATTTCGCTATAATGCCTTCCATGTCCAGGAGGCTCAGGATGCTGGCATTGTGGAAATCCGTGGGGCTGGGCTTGAGTCTCCTCGCCTTCGCTGGCTGCGGCGGCGATCGCGCGCAGGAACTCTTCGAGACCGCGCAGTTCGAAGAGCGGCAGAATAACCGGGACCATGCCCGGCAATTGTATGAAGAGATTCTGCGGGAGTATCCGGCGAGCGAGGCGGCGCGGAACGCGCAGGACCGGTTGCGGGCGCTGACGCCGGACCGTTGACCGACCTGCGCTTACTGTCCCTCGGCCTCTCTCGCCCGCCGACGGCGGCGTTTCTCATCCTCGATGCCCATCTGCTCGATGGGGCCCGGACTGAGCGATGGGACATTCGACGTCTCGGGTGCGAGCCGAGGCTGATCTGCGCTCGTGCCGTCCCAGCAACGCTGATAGGCCGACACCGCGCCCTGCAGGCCGGCCCCTGATTGCTGCTTCACACATTCCTGCGTCACCCCGGAGAACTCCAGACGCTTCAACTTGTCCTCCTCGGACTCCCCCTGACGCATCAGCTCCTTGCGCCGATTGGTCAGTCGCTCCACCTCCGCGTTCGTGGACCGGAGTTGTTCGGCGAGACCGCCCTGCTGCCGCGAGAGATCGTTCGAGTTCGACGAGAACCGGTCGCTGCCCGAGGTGCACTCAGTCCGGTGCGTGTAATAGTATTCCGGCGTGCTGCAACTCACGCTGTTGGTGACACGGTCGCGTTCATTCTCCCGGGACGGGCGGTTGAGGTCCCGTTCCCGATTCTGGAGCTCCTGAAGCCTGGCGCGGGTCTCAGCCAGTTTGGACTCGACATCCTGCTGTTCCCGCACCAGCGACGAGCTGTCGCTAAGCACCGAGGCGGGATCCGCAGTTTCCGCCCAAGCCGGAGCGCCGAGGCAGCCGACCGCCAACCATGAGCCGAGCGTCACCGTAGGCAGCCCGCGTGGCTGGATCATGAGGCACCTCTCACTCAGATGAGCAGCGCGCACGATCACTTCGTCAGTGTCCGATAGCGAATCCGGTGAGGCTGGTCGGCTTCTTTGCCCAGCCGCTTCTTGCGATCCGCCTCGTACTCGCTGTAGTTGCCCTCGAACCAGCAGACCTTGCTCTCGCCCTCGAAGGCCAGGATGTGGGTGGCAACCCGGTCCAGGAACCAGCGGTCGTGGCTGCTGACCACCGCGCAGCCGCCGAACCGCTCCAGCCCCTCTTCCAGAGCCCGCAGCGTATTCACGTCCAAGTCGTTCGTCGGCTCGTCCAGGATGATGAGATTGGCCCCCTCCCGCAACATGCGCGCCAAGTGGACCCGGTTGCGTTCGCCGCCCGAGAGGTCCTTGACCTTCTTCTGCTGCTCCGTGCCGCCGAAATTGAACTTGCCGCAGTAGGCGCGTGAGTTGACCTCGGCCTTGCCCAGGGTGATCGTATCCGCCCCGTCCGAAATCACCTCCCAGACCGTCTTCTTGGCATCCAGCGTCCGGTCCTGGTCCACGTAGCCCAGCTTCACCGTCTCGCCGATGCGCAAGGTGCCGGCATCCGGCTTTTCCTTGCCGACGATCATCCGGAACAGGGTCGTCTTGCCCGCGCCGTTGGGTCCGATGACGCCGACGATCCCGCCTCGGGGCAGGTTGAAATCCAGCCCGTCGAACAAGAGCTTGTCCCCGAAGGCCTTGGTCAGCCCCTTGGCCTCCACCACGATATCGCCCAGACGCGGGCCGGGCGGAATGTAGATTTCCAAATCGCCCGCCGCCTTCTCGTTTTCCTGACTGAGCAGATCCTCGTAGCGCTGGATGCGGGCCTTGCCCTTGGCGTGACGGCCCTTGGGCGACATGCGAATCCACTCCAATTCCCGCTCCAACGTTTTGCGCCGCTTGGACTCGGTCTTTTCTTCCTTTTCGAGCCTCGCCTGCTTCTGCTCCAGCCAGGAGGTGTAATTGCCCTGGAAGGGAATGCCCTGGCCCCGGTCCAGCTCCAGAATCCAGCCGGCCACGTTGTCGAGAAAATACCGGTCGTGCGTGACGGCAATGACCGTACCCTTGTATTGCTGGAGATGCTGCTCCAGCCATTGTACGGACTCCGCGTCCAGATGGTTGGTCGGCTCGTCCAACAGGAGAATGTCCGGCTCCTGGATCAAGAGCCGGCAGAGGGCCACGCGCCGCTTCTCGCCGCCGGAGAGCGTATCCACCTTGGCGTCCGGCGGGGGGCAGCGCAGCGCATCCATGGCGATCTCCAGTTGGTGCTCCAACTCCCAGCCATTGGCCGCCTCGATCTTCTCCTGCAACTGGCTCTGCTTCTCCAAGAGCTTTTCCATCTCATCGGGGGCACAGTCGCCCAGCTTGTTGCTGATCGCTTCATAGTCCTTCAGGAGGGTGACCAGTTCCTTGCGGCCTTCCTCCACGATTTCCTTGACGGTCTTGCCCTTCTCCAGTTGCGGCTCCTGTTCCTGGAGCCCGACCGTGTAGCCCTTGGACATGGTGATCTCGCCCAGGTAGTCCTTGTCCAGCCCGGCGATGATCTTCAGCAGCGTGCTCTTGCCCGACCCGTTCAACCCCAGGACCCCGATCTTGGCTCCGTAGTAGAAGGACAGGTAGATGTCTTTCAACACCTGCTTCTTGGGCGGGTAGACGCGCCCGACCCCGATCAAGGAAAAAATAATCTGCTTGTCGTTCGTGCTCATAAGTCGTTCGATGCTCCTTACTTGCCCTTCTCCACATTCTCGATCGCCGCCGACTGATCCTTGCCCAAGTCCGCATCCAGGAAGTCGCCGCAGTCGGGAACTTCCATGTGCAAATCCGACGTGACGTCGATCTCCACCGTCGCGTCCTGCATCCGGAAGTCCAGCACATGGCCCCCGTCGGTTCGCGCTTCGTTCAGGAAATGGACATGGTAGCCCGGCACGTTGACGCCTTGGGCGTAATTGGGAAAACGAAACCCCACCAACGTCCCGCGCACCCCTTCATGGACGTACACCGGCTGCCGCTTGGCCACCTCCACGAGCGGCGGATAGGGCTTCTTCTGCCCGGGAACCGTTCGGACCTTGATATAGTCGAACCGGGCCTGGACCTTCACCGCGTAGAAGATGTTCTTGCTCGGCACGGCCTTGTCCACCGCCTGCTGAAAATGGC
Source organism: Nitrospiraceae bacterium (assembly GCA_046091085.1). Lineage (GTDB taxonomy): Bacteria > Nitrospirota > Nitrospiria > Nitrospirales > Nitrospiraceae > SYGV01. The sequence goes on along the minus strand of JBJTAZ010000010.1, from coordinate 12,363 downwards.
CCCAGTCGGTCAACTCCTCCCACAGTACCTTGACCGTCGGATCGAAAAACATGACGACAGCGAACGGCGTTTTCGCCGAGGGCTCGACCGGATGGGCCTTGCCGTCCGCTTTCATCTGATAGAACTGGCCGCCGAACGCGATCATCTCCCCGTTGAGTGCGTTGAAGGTGCCGAGCCCGAAGTCCCCATGCTTGGCCAACTCCCCGTAGGTCACCTCTCCGTCGTAGACTCCTTCCATCAAGGCCCCGATGGTCGAGGTCTGGAACAACTCATGGGCCTGCCGCAGGTCGTGGTGGAACAGATCGCCCTTGGTGCGATGGGACTGAAAGGCCTTGATAAAGACGTCGTCGATGGCCACGGAGAGCCTCCCGATTCCTTGAGGGCTTGTAACACAGATCGAAACGGCCATACAACTGTCCTGCGTGGCATTTGACGGGCCCTGCCGCCGGTGCTAGCATCCTGCACCGGTTCGACGCAGAGCGGCGGCCGGCGGCACATTCCACCTTGCTCCGTCTCTCACGAGAGCCCTATGGCCAGCGCGCTCCTGTATGACCGTCTGCAGTTCGCCTTCACGGCGACCTTCCACTATCTCTTCCCGCAACTGACCATGGGCCTGGCCCTGCTGATCGTCTACTTGAAGAGCCGCGCGCTCCGGACCGGCGACGAACATGACCGCCGGGTCGCGCGCTTCTGGGTCAAGATCTTTGCGATCAGCTTTGCCTTCGGCGTCGTGACCGGCATCCCGCTGGAGTTCCAGTTCAGCACGAACTGGGCCAGATTTTCCACCTATGCCGGCGGAGTGATCGGACAGACCCTCGGCATGGAAGGCCTCTTCGCCTTTTTTCTGGAATCCTCGTTTCTCGGCATCCTGCTCTTCGGCGAGGAACGATTGGGACCGCGGGCCCATTGGTTCGCCGCCCTGATGCTGTTCCTCGGCTCCTGGCTCTCGGGCTGGTTCATCATCGCCACCAACGCCTGGATGCAGCATCCCGTGGCCTACCAGGTGGCCGCCGATGGAACGCTGCACGTCACCAGCTTGCTGGGCCTGTTCGCGAACGACTGGCTGCTCTGGCAATACCTTCACAACATGACCGCAGCCGTCGCGACCGGCTCCTTTGTCATGGCGGCCGTCGGCGCCTACTACCAACTCTCGGGCCAACATCTCGCCTATGCCAGGACGTTCCTCCGCACGGGCGTCGTCGCAGCCGCCGCCGCCAGTTTTTTCCTGCTCTTTCCGACCGGGCACGAGGCAGGGAAACAGGTCTTTGCCTCTCAGCCGGCGACGGGCGCCGCCTTCGAAGGCGTGTTTCACAACGAACGGGGAGCCGGCATTGTCCTCGTCGGCCAGCCCAACATGGAGACACTGACCATCGACAATGCCATCACGGTCCCCTGGGCGCTCAGCATCCTGGTATACCAGCGGGCCAAGGCCGAGGTGCGCGGGCTGGATACTTTTCCTCGCGACACCTGGCCCGATAACGTCCCGCTGCTCTATTATGCCTATCACATCATGATCGGACTGGGGACGGTCTTCGTCGCCGTGACCGGGGCAGCGTTGTTCTGGCTCTGGCGGGGCCGGCTCTTCGACAGCCGCTGGCTCTTATGGCTGCTGATGCTGAGCGCCCCCTTGCCCTACATCGCCACCACAGCCGGCTGGATGACTGCGGAACTGGGCCGCCAACCCTGGCTGGTTTACGGCTTGCTCCGGACGGCGGACGGCGCCTCGCCGCTGATCAGCTCCGGCAACGCGCTGTTCACGCTGATCGGGTTCATGGGCCTCTATACCCTCTTGGGCCTGCTCTTTCTCTTTCTGATCTTCGACACCATCAAGAAGGGTCCGGCATGCGCGCCGCCATCTCAGCCGGCCGGAGGCAGCCCCGGAGAGAGCCGATGATGGAGACGCTCTGGTTCACGATCGTCGCGCTGATGCTGGCCGTCTACGTCGTGCTGGACGGGTTCGATTTCGGGACGGGCATCGTCTATCTCTTCGTGGCCCGCACGGATACGGAACGACGGACGGTGCTCCAGGCCATCGAGCCGGTCTGGGACGGGAACGAGGTCTGGCTCATCGCCGGCGGAGGCCTGCTGTTCATGGCCTTTCCCAAGGTCTATGCCGCCGGGTTCAGCGGATTTTACCTGGCGCTCATGCTCGTACTCTGGCTCCTGATCCTGCGCGGCATCTCGCTGCCGCTCCGCTCACATCTGACGAATCCCTTGTGGCGGACGTTCTGGGATGGGACCTTCGCCGGGGCAAGCCTGCTCCTGGCGATCGTGTTCGGCGCGGCGCTGGGCAATCTGATCCGCGGCGTGCCGCTGAACGCAGACGGCTACTTTTTCGCCGCGCTCTGGACGGATTTTCTCCCCGGCCCGGTTCCCGGTATCCTGGACTGGTACACGGTCTTGATGGGGGTGGAGGGAGTCGCGATCCTCACCGTCCACGGGGCCAACTACCTGGCGATGAAAACTGAAGGGCTGGTGCAGGAGCGGGCCAGGCGCATGGCAAAGATGGAAATCTGGGTCGTCGCGGCGCTCACGGTCGCGGCGGTGTTGGCCCTGCCGATCGTGCAGCCCGGCCTCCGGCGCAACTACGATGCGCACCCGATCGGGTATGTCCTGCCCTTGCTGGCCGCTGGGGCAATGGCCGGTCTGTTCTACTTCCGCCACAGGCAGCAGGACCTGGCCTCGTTCCTCGCCTCCAGCCTCTTGATCCTCAGCTTGCTGGGCAGCGCAGCCTGGGGACTCTATCCGAACTTGCTGATCTCGACCGTCCACCCCGCGCACAGCCTGACGGTCTCGAACGCCGCCATTGCACGCGAAGGGTTACAAACCGCGCTCGGCTGGTTCATCCCCGGCATCGGTCTGGTCGCCGCCTATTCGTGGTACGTCTACCGATCGTTCCGAGGAAAAGTGGTTGTGTCGGAAGAGGAGCAGGGCTGAGCGACGCCGGCTCGCGACTCATCGGTCACATCTTCATCTTAATGTTGGGCGGAGACATCCATGGCCGCCACCAACTGCGCATTGTCGCGGTAATCGATCGGCATCTCGATCAGCGCCGGCCCGTCTAACGCCAGGGCTTTCTTCAGCGTGGGCACGATCTGCGCCGGCTCGCCGATCCGGAACGCGGCGGCGCCAAAGGCCTCGCCCAGTTTGACGAAATCCGGATCGCCGAAGGTCGAGCCGAAGATCCTGCCGTAATCCCGCCGCTGGAGCGTCTGGATCAGGTTGTAGCCCCCGTCGCGCCAGATGACGTGGACGATCGGCAGCTTCAGCCTCACCGCCGTCTCCAGCTCCATGCAGGTCATCAGGAAGGACCCATCACCGGAGATCGAGACCACTTTCCGGCCTGGCCTGGCCAGGGCCGCGCCGATCGCCCAGGGCAGGGCCACACCCATGGTCTGGTGCCCCATGCTGCAGAGCAGATGTCTGGGCTCATAGGAAAAGAAATAGCGCGCCATCCAGATCTCGTGCGCCCCGTGTCGCATGTGACGGTTACGTCGTCGCCGATCGTCTGGCGGAGATCGTGGATAAAGCGCAGGGGATGAACCGGCTGGCCGGACAGCCCGGCCCCCTTCGCCTGCTCGTCCAGCAAGACCGTTCGAGCTTTGGCCACTTCGTCCCATTCCCCGGTCGCAGCCAGACGCAGCCGTTCCGACAAGCCATCCAGGTTTCGCGCAATGTCGCCCACCAGCTCGACCGCCGGCCGATAGGCCCGATCCAGGCCCGCCTGGTTTTCATCCACATGGACGATCTGCGCCTGGCCCGAGACGTTCCAGGCCGGCGGATCGTATTCGACCGTGTCGTAGCCGATCGTCAGGATCACGTCGGCCTGCTGCAAGACCCGATCGCCTGGCTGGTTGCGGACATAGCCGACCCGCCCGACGAACCGATCCACCAGATCGCGCGACACCACTCCAGCGGCCTCGAAAGTGCTGATGACGGGCAGAGGATGACGGCGGATCAAGCGGCGGACGGCCCCGGCCGCTGCGGGCAAGCTGGCACTGACCCCTAGGAGGATCACCGGAAACTTGGCCCCGCTCAGCAGCGCCGCCGCCCGATCCAGAGACTCCGTGGCCGCAGCGCCCAGACGCGGCGCGTCGATGGCTAGGATCGGCTTGGCGGTCACGGCCGACTTGGAGACATCCACCGGCATCGAGATGTGGACCGAGCCGGGGCGCGAGCGGACGGCGACGCGGAACGCGTTCGCGACGATCTCCGGGATACTGTCCGGCTCTTCCACCTCGACGCTCCATTTGGTGATCGGCGCGAAGAGGTTCACCGTGTCCAGGTTCATGTGGCTCTGTTTGAAGCGCAGCGCGCGCGGCACCTGGCCGGTGACGATAACCAGCGGGTCCCGGTCCTCCGTGGCGGTGGCCACACCGCAGACCGCATTGATCAACCCCGGCCCCGACGTCGTCAGGACGACGCCCGGCTTGCCGGTGATTCGTCCCCAGGCCTGGGCCATGAAGGCGGCGCCGGTTTCGTGGCGGCAGAGGATGAATGTCGGCCCATGGTCCGCCAATACGTCCAGGATCGGCAGGACCGCTCCACCCGGCACGCCGAAAATGTACTCGACACCCTGCGCGTCGAGGGATTGCACCAACAACTCCGCGCCGTTTTTCGCGTGCGTCCAATCGGCCATGCGTCGCTCCTTGTCTAGCTTCGCTTCGTCAGTCTCAGATACCTCGGCGTCCACATCCGCTGCTCCACGAGTCTGGCAATGTCATCCGTCAACGTGCGATCCGCCACGCCGGCCTGTTGAGCTTCGGTGGCCACGGCAATCGCGATGCGCCGCGACACCTGACGGATGTGTTCCAGCGGCGGCAGCAGCGGCGCGTCCGGCTTCGTCAAGGCCGGTGAGGCGTCGGCCAAGGCTATCGACGCGGCCATGAACATGCCGTCCGTGACCCGACGCGCCTTAGCCGCCAGAATCCCGAGGCCCAGCCCTGGGAAGATGTAGCTGTTGTTACATTGCGTGACGGGAATCGTCCGCCCCTTGTAGGCGATGTCGGCGAAGGGGCTGCCAGTCGCCACCAGCGCCTGACCCTCCGTCCAGTTCAACAGATCCGCCGGGACCGCTTCGCAGCGGGACGTGGGGTTGGAGAGCGGGAAGATAATCGGGCGAGGGGCGCCACGAGCCATCTCGCGGACAATATCCTGCGTGAACGCGCCGGGGACGCCTGACACCCCGATCAGAATCGTGGGCTTCACGTGCTTCACCACGTCCATAAAGCCGACCTGATCTGGTTGTGCCAGTTTCCAGCCGGACCAGGAGGCGCGTGGCTGGACGAACTTTTGTTGGAACGGAAGCAGTCCTTCGAGCCCTTCTCGCAAGAGGCCAGGCCGGTCAATGAGCCAGAAGCGGGAACGGGCCTCCGCTTCCGGTAGCCCCTCACGGACCATCGCCGCGCAGATCTGTTCGCTGATCCCGCAGCCGGCTGAGCCGGCCCCGAACGTCACTACTCGCTGGTCGCGGAGCGGGGAGCCGGTCACCTTGACGGCGGCCAGCAGGGTGCCGGTCGTGACCGAGGCGGTCCCCTGGATGTCGTCGTTGAAGGTGCAGAGCTGGTCCCGGTACCGGTCCAGCAGACGCCCGGCGTTGGCCTGGGCAAAGTCCTCCCATTGCAGCAGCACATGGGGCAGTTTGCGTTTCACGGCCTGGACGAAGGCGTCAATAAAATCGTCGTACTGTTGCCCACGCACCCGTTCGTGGCGCCACCCGACATACAAGGGATCGCGCAAAGCCTCGGCATTGTTCGTGCCCACGTCCAGAATAATGGGCAGCGTGCGCGTCGGATGGATGCCGCCGCAGAGGGTATAGAGCGAGAGCTTGCCGATGGGAATGCCCATGCCGCCCGTGCCCTGATCGCCCAGACCCAGAATGCGCTCCCCGTCGGTGACCACGATCACGTCCACGTCCCGGTAGGGCCGGTTCTCGAGGATGCGCTCGATGTCCTGCTGTTCGGGCACCGAGATAAACAGGCCGCGGGGCCGGCGGTAGATATGGCTGAATTGCTGACAGGCGGCGCCGACGACAGGCGTGTAGACGATCGGCATCATCTCCGCAACGTGCCCCAGCAGCAGGGCGTAAAAAAGCGTCTCGTTCTCGTCCTGCAGCGCCCGCAGGAAGATATGCCGCTCCAGATCGGTGATTTTTTGCTGGTACGCTTGGTACGCCCGTTCCAGTTGCACGGCCAGGGCCTCTTCGTGCGGCGGCAGCAGCCCCTGCAGCCCCAGCTCGCGCCGTTCGTCGAACGTAAAGGCCAGGCCCTTGTTCAAGAACGGCTGTTCCTGGAGCGCCTGGCCGGTCAGGGCGCAGGGCAGGATGTCCTCTGCGGTCTTCGGATCGCGAGCAGTCGAAATGTCCAGCATGGGCGGTCCCCCAATGGTCCGGCGGCGCGGCACAATCGTCGGCGTGAGCCTAGCACAGCCAGCCCGCATTATTCATGAGGGTTCGTGACGAAACCGACGAGACGCTTGGCGAGACGGGCGCGTGAAGCGGCGAGGAAGGGAGACATCCTTGAACAGGATGGTGACCGACCGAGCCGCGAGCCCGCCCGCCTGGCCGAGTCAAACCAGCGGCCAGGCTTGTCGTAGCGGCGTATCGGCGGTTGGAGTAGACGCCTTCATGCATCATGCGGGCTAGGGGTCGGTTCCAACGGGCCCCAAGGGGGCGCGTTGCTTTTCACGGCCGGTTTCCGATAAGAGAACAGGGGCTGTTTCAACATTCCGCCACGAGGAGCGACGGAGCCGGTGCGGCGCCTGTGAGTCAACTCAGTTCCCACGGATCGCCCTGGCGGGCGCTGACCCATCGCAACTTCGCCCTGTTCCTGGCCGGACACGGGATGTCCGTCTGCGGCACCTGGATGCAGAGCCTGGCTCAAGCCTGGCTGGTCTGGCGGCTGACCCAGTCGCCGTTCCTGCTGGGGCTCGTGGAGTTCCTGAACCGCGCGCCGATTCTGTTTCTCGGCATTTTCGCCGGGCTCGCCGCAGACCGGTGGCCCCGCTACCGTCTGATGGTCCTCGCCCAGAGCCTGCTCTTGCTCCTGGCCGGGCTCCTGGCCGCGCTCACCCTCAGCGGCACCGTGACGGTAGGCTGGATCATGGGCCTGGCCTTTCTCCAGGGACTGGTCTACGCGCTGGAAACGCCGGTGCGGCAGACCTTCATGACCGACCTGGTGCCGCGCGCCGACATGCCCTCGGCCATCGGGTTGAATTCTTCGATCTTCAATTCGGCGCGGGTCATCGGCCCGTCGTTCGCCGGGCTGCTGGTGAGCCGGGTCGGCGAAGGCATCTGTTTTCTGATCAACGCGGCCAGCTTCCTCGTGATCCTCGGTTGTCTGGCGGCCATGCGCCTCCCGCCGCCCAAACAGGGCGCGACCGCCGGGTCGGTCGGGTTGCTCCGCGAAGCCCTCGGCTATGCCTGGCGGACGCCGCATGCTAGGGCCCTGCTGCTCCTCGCCCTCGTGTTGAGCATCGCCGCCATGCCCTATACGACGCTGCTGCCGGTGTTCGCCGCCAACGTGCTGGGCAGCGGGCCGAACGGACTGGGGTTGCTGATGGCCGCCACCGGCATCGGCGCGCTCACGGCGGCGCTCCGGCTGGCCAGGCGCAATACGGTCATCGGGCTCAAGACCTCGATCGCCAGAGCCGTGACTCTCTTCGGAGCCAGCCTGCTGGCCCTGGCGCTGAGTCAGACCCTGTTGCTGTCCATGGCGATTCTCGTGGTGGTCGGATTCAGCATGGTCAGCAGCCTGGCGGGCACCAATACGATGTTGCAAAGTCTGGCGCCGGAGGGACTGCGCGGGCGGGTGGTGAGTTTGTACACGATCGCCTCGCTGGGCTGCACGATCTTCGGGAGCTTGCTGGCCGGCACCAGCGCCGGCTACATCGGCGCCCAGGCCACGGTGGCGGCCGGCGGCCTGTTGACGCTGATCGCCGCCTTGCTCTTTTGGCGCGCGCTCCCGGCCATCGCCAGACACTTGGAGGAACAGCATCTGCTGCCGCCCGAAGACATTCCCGCGAACTGAGGCGGCACGGCTGCGCGTGCATCGTCTGGGGGAACGCCCTACCATCAAACGCGCCGTGAGCGGGTAAGTTCACAGCCGCGGCCAGGCCAGCCTTCCCTTACTCCAAGCGGGCTTGTTTCGACCGATCCCAGACCATGCCGGTCTGTTCTTTGGCGCTGAAGCCGAGTTTTTCGTAGAAGGCCTGCTTGTCGCGGGTGCAGAGCCAGAACAGCTCCACCCGCTTCAAGTCCGGATGGTGCAAGATGCGCTGCATGATCTGGGTGCCGATGTCCTGCCCCTGATAGGCCTGGTCCACGATCACATCCCAGATCGACGCGCGGTAGACGTAGTCGGTGAGCACTCGGCCAAAGCCGACGAGCGTGAGCCCATCCCAGGCCGAGAGGGCTAGGTCCGTCTGCGCCAGCATGGCTCGCACATCCGCTTCAGCCCGTCCGGCCGCCCAGGGGGCCTGCGCGTAGAGCCGCACCAGCTGCGCCGGGTCGAAGTCCGTACGCTCAGAAAAGGTCAACATGGTCTTGAGCGGAAGGGCTCCCTTGTATTAGAGTAGGGCCCGTTGCCGTTCACCTGTCGAGGATGATCGATGGCCCAACTCGTCAAAGCGTGCCCCCGTTGTAGCCTCCTCATGTGGGTCAAGGAAGACCAGATCGAGCACCTGGATGAAAACACCGTGCGCACGACCTGCCCCCACTGCAAACAATCAGTCCGGGTGAAGCTCGTGTCGCAGGGGGCCAATGCGGCCGGCCCCAAGATGGGCCACTGATGGCCGCGTACGGCGGCCAGTTATAAGTTATCAGTTTTGAGTTTTCGGTTCCGGAAGTTTGAACTCAAAACTCAAAACTCAACACTCACAACTCAAAACCTCCCTAGAGTCCGCGCCCCGCCCCCTCAAGCTCCGGCTGATTGCCCGGCATGATCTTATACAGCGTTTGGCGATAGTCGCCGAAGCGTTTCTCCTCGGCCACCGTGACCTGAATCTCCTTGTCCCGCTGCATCTGCTCCAGATGGTCCAGGACCGCCAGCAGGGGCTGGACCGTGGCCAGCGCCTTGCCTGCCTCAAACGCTTCCAGGGATTCGATGAACAGCTCGGTCAGTTTGCGGAAGGGCGTCGGCGCGCTCTGCGTTCGAAAACGATAGACCGCCTGCTCATAGGCTTCGACGACTTCCGGCGTCGGTTTGACCCCGCCCGGAATCATCGAGAGGTGGACCACCGCCGGCAGCTTGGCGCAGTAGGCTTTCAACGCCGACACCAGACTGCCGATGATTTCTAGAACCTCGCCCGTCGTCATGACCCGCCCTTCGATTGGCTGAGAAATACCTGGCTCGAGCCGAGCTGTCAAGCCGCTCGTGCATGAACGCCTATCTGCGGGAGGCCGCGACGCGCAACGCTTCGAGCGCGACCTCGAAATCGTCGGGCGCCGGGGCGGAAAACTCCCGGTACACGCCGCTGACCGGGTGCGTAAACCCCAGCGTCCGTGCATGGAGCATCACGCGGGGCATCTCGATCTCGCCCGGGGTCTTGACCTTGCGGCCGCCGTAGGTCGGATCACCCAACACCGGATGGTCCATCGACGCCAAGTGCACCCGGATCTGGTGGGTCCGGCCGGTGCGCGGGCGCAGTTCCACACGCGTGGCCAGCTTGCCCAGCCGCTCAAGGACCAAATAGTCGGTGGCGGAGGCTTTCGGATTGCTGGTGCGCGCAGAAAATTTCTTCCGCTCTTTCGTATCCCGCCCGATCGCCAGCTCGATACAGCCCTTGGATTGTTTGATCGCCCCCCAGGCCAGGGCCTCATAGGCCCGCGTAATGCTGTGGGACTTGAATTGCCCGGCCAGCGACCGGTGCGCCTGGTCGGTCTTGGCGATCACCATCACGCCGGAGGTCTCCTTGTCCAGCCGGTGAACCAGCCCGGGCCGCTCCTTGCCGCCGATGGTCGAGAGCGATCCGCCCGGCCGCTCGAAATGATGGAGCAGGGCATTGACCAGGGTGCCGGACCAATGGCCCGGCGCCGGATGCACCACCAGCCCGACCGGTTTGTTCAACACGAGCAGGGCCTCGTCTTCGTAGAGGATATCCAGGGGAATCGGTTCGCCGTGCAGCGTCAGCGGCTCGGCCTTGGGCGTATCCATCGTGATTCGGTCGCCCGGCTTGATCTTCAGGCTCGGTTTGACCGGGAGCCCGTTGACCTGAATGCGGCCCAGTTCGATGAATCGTTGGATGGCCGAGCGGGACAAGTCCGGCTGCCGATGGGTGAGAAACAGATCCAGCCGTTTGGGCGTTTCCCCCGACGTCACGATCAATTCGCTGTGCATCGGCCCAGCCTACTCAATCGGCGGCCCGGCCTGCAAGCCGCTTCCGCAAGGACCTGGCTCGGAACGATCGGCTTGGTCTTGTGCAGACAGGGGCCACGTAGTAAGCTGCCTGTGTTATTGGCACAGCCATTCGGGATGAGCCGGGCACTGTCCCATCCAGTTCTTCCATCAGTTATGAGGCTGGCATGCCGGGACTCTCGACCAACTCCCACAACATCGCCGCCACAGCCGGGATCGCCATACTGGTCCTAGCCGGCTTTCTCTGGGATCTTGCCACGCCCTTGGGCTACGTGCCCTGGCTCCTCTATGTGCCGGCCATCTTGCTCACGTTGGCGCTGCCGTCCCGCTGGACGGCCCCGGCATTGGCGATCTGCTGCACCGCCTTGATTGTCCTGGGCTATTGGTACCCCGCTCCCCTAGACAACCGACCGAGCCCCGCAGCAGCCTTCAACCGTTCGCTGGGCATTTCGATCCTCTGGCTCGTGACGGGAGTCAGCCTGCTGTTCAAACGAACGGAACTGGCGCTCAGGGAGAGCGAGAACCGACTGAGCTCCATCGTGGATAACATCCCGGTCACCTTCTTTCTCAAGGATCTGGACGGGCGCTACCTGCGAGTCAACCGGGCATTCGAGACGGGCCTTGGTATGCCCGCTCGGGACATCCTCGGCAAGACCGATCCGGATATCTTTCCGCCTGTGCAGGCGGCCGTCTTTCAGAACAATGACCGCCAGGTGCTGGCGACCGGGCGTCCGTTGGAGTTTGAGGAAGTGGCGCTGTCTCCTGACGGTCCACGCACGAGCATCGTCCACAAGTTTCCCCTGTGCGATGCGGGTGGCACTCCGTATGCGATCGGCGGCATCGCCACGGACATCACCGCTCGGAATCGGATAGAGCAGCGTCATGAGGGCCACCGTCTCGTGCTGGAGATGCTGACCACCGGACAGCCGTTGACGCTAGTCCTCGAGACCCTGGTGCGAAATATCGAGGCCCAGGCCCCAGGGATGCTGGGGTCGGTCCTGCTGCTGGACCATGAGGGAAAGCGGCTCGCCCATGGAGCGGCGCCGAGTCTCCCCCCCGAATACTGTCGCGCCGTTGACGGGATCGAGATTGGCCCGGAGGTGGGGTCCTGCGGCACGGCGGCGTACCGAGGGACAACGGTGATCGTGGAAAACATTGCCACCGACCCCCTGTGGCGCAATAGTCGCGACCTGGCAAAGCAATACGACCTGGCCGCCTGCTGGTCGAAACCCATTCGCGCGTCGAACGGTCGTGTGCTCGGCACGTTCGCTATGTATTATCACGAGACACATGCTCCGCGTCCTGACGAGTTGGAACTGCTGGACTCGGCGACACAGATCGCCGCGATCGCGGTCGAGGGCAAACAGGCGGAAGAGGCCTTGCGGGCCAGCGAGGAACGGTTTCGCTCGACCTTTGCCCATGCCGCGGTCGGAGTCTCGCTCGCCGACCCGCAGGGCCGAATCCTGGATGTGAATCAGGCATTCAGTGTTATCACCGGCTACAGCAAGCAGGAATTGCTGGCGATGGATTTCCGCTCGTCACCCATCCGGATGATCTGCAGAAGAATGAGCAATTGATACACGATCTCTTGGCGGGCACGATTGCCAGCTTTACCACGGAGAAGCGGTATGTAAAGCGTGGCGGGCCCTCGACGGTGACCGGGCAATTCGCCGGGTCGTCGCAGCTCAGGGCATAAAATGCCGCCGCAAAGGACCCGCCGGACACCGACGACATCACGTCGGTCTGCTGCAAAAGCCCATAGCGGTGCAATTCGAACAGGACGGCGGCGGAGAAGACGGCGGCGCGACTGCCGCCGCCGGACATGGCCAGGCCGACGAAATCGCGGTTGGTGCGTAAGCAGGCCAAAGCCTTGGGCTTGACCGGCTCCGTCTGTGGGGGAGACAGGACGACGGTGACCTGGTTCCGGCAGGCCGGGTCCAGATCCCAGGGCACATCATAGGACGCAAGGTAAGACGCGGAGGCGACCTCCTGGACCTGGTACTGAGTAGTC
>JBJTAZ010000009.1:0-10480 GCA_046091085.1 Nitrospiraceae bacterium | reverse complement strand
ATCTGGTGCAGGAAGCCCGGTCGTGTCGGCAAGGGCAGGGGTTTCGAGACGTCGAGACTCCCACACTCACCCAGACTAAGCCGGAGGGGGCGCGGGACTATCTGGTGCCGAGTCGCGTCAATCCAGGCAACTTCTTCGCGTTGCCCCAGTCGCCGCAGCTGTTCAAACAGATCCTGATGGTCAGCGGGCTGGACCGCTATTACCAGATTGCCCGCTGTTTCCGGGACGAAGACTAGCGCAACGACCGGCAACCGGAGTTCACCAAGATCGATCTCGAGATGTCTTATATGGATCGTGAGCAGGTGATGGGGCTGATGGAGGAGATGATCAGGCTGGTGTTCAAGCGGACGGCGGGGGTGGAGCTGCCCAAGCCATTTCCCCGGATGACCTATGCGGAGGCGATGGCCCGATATGGGTCGGACAAGCCGGATCTGCGGTTCGATCTGCCGCTGTATGACGTGACGGCCTTTGCCGCTGCCAGCGAGTTCAAGGTCTTCAAGGAGGCGGCCACGAAAGGGGGGCTGGTTAAAGCACTCATCGTCAAGGGCGGGGCCTCGATCCCCAGGAGCCGTATCGACGCGCTGGGCGAAACGGCCAAGAGTTTCGGCGCGAAGGGGCTGGCCTGGTTAAAGATCACGGCGGACGGGCAATTGGAATCAGTGATCGCGAAGTTCCTGGATACGAAGGCCCTTCTTGCCGCCTTGCCGGATGGTAAGCCCGGCGATCTGGTCCTCTTCGGCGCAGATAAGGCGCCGGTGGTTCACGACGTGCTCGGTCGCATCCGCCTGTTGCTCGGAGAAGAACTGAGTCTGATCGACAAAGGGGCCTGGAAGCCGCTCTGGATCACCGAGTTCCCGTTGCTGGACTATTCGCCGGAAGAGAAGCGCTACGTCTTCATGCACAATCCCTTTGCCGCGCCGATGGACGAGGATCTGGGATTTCTGGCCTCCGAGCCGCTGAAGGTCAGTGCCAAGGCTTACGACATGGTGCTGAATGGGAATGAGATCGGCGGCGGGAGCATTCGGAACCACCGGAGCGACATCCAACTCAAGATTCTGGACCTGCTCGGCATCAACAAAGACCAGGCTCAAGCCAAGTTCGGCTTTCTCCTGGACGCCCTCGAATACGGAGCCCCGCCGCACGGGGGGATCGCCTTCGGCCTCGACCGCCTGATCATGCTCCTGGGCGGGGCCGACTCGATCCGCGACGTGATCGCCTTCCCCAAGACCCAGAAGGCCCAGGACCCCATGACCGAGGCCCCGTCCCCCGTCTCTCCGGAGCAACTCCGCGAATTGTCCATCAAGCTGGATGTGGTGGAGTAAGCGTGGCGGTAGCTGCGTCCGCTGCACAATCGCCGAACCGACTTATCCCAGCGGGGCGAGCGAGCCGAGGATGTGGTAGCCCCCGTCCACGTAGATCACTTCTCCCGTAATTCCCCGGCCTAACGAGCTGATCAGGAAGAGTCCTGTATCGCCGACCTCGCTCTGCTCGGTGGCATGGCGCAGCGGGGCCACCTCGCGGTGATGATCCACCATCTTACTGATACCGGATACGCCACGCGCCGCCAGGGTTTTGATGGGGCCGGCGGAAATCGCATTGACGCGAATGCCGCGCGGGCCGAGGTCGTTCGCCAGATACCGGACGGTCGCTTCCAATGCCGCCTTGGCCACGCCCATGACGTTGTAGTGAGGCACCACCCGTTCGCTGCCCAGGTAGGTCAGGGTGACGATGGAGCCGCCTTCTTGCATCAGCGGCAGCGCCGCCCGGGACAGGGCGACCAAGGAATAGGCGCTGACATCCAGCGCGGTGGCGAATCCCTGGCGCGAGGTGTTGATGAAGTCGCCGGTCAGTTCCTCCCGGGGGGCGAAGGCGATGGAATGGACGAGAAAATCGAGTTTGCCCAGTGTGCGCTCCACGTGCTGCATCAAGGCGGCAATCTGGTCGTCATGGCTGGCGTCGCAGGCGCAGGCGCTGGCGCCGGGCAGGGTCTTGGCGAGTTCTTCGACGTTGTCCTTCAGCCGCTCGCCTTGGTAGTTGAATGCCAGCTTGGCGCCCTCGCGCGCAGCAGCCTCCGCGATGGCCCATGCGATGCTGTGTTTGTTGGCGACTCCGACGATCAAGCCGGTTTTTCCCTGTAACAACATAGCCCTGTCATCTCCTGGTTGGCGTGCCGGTCGAAAGGCGCTTGAAGATAACACGAATTGCGGCTTGTGTGAACCCACTAAATAGGACGGTATGCGGGAGTTGGCTCTGGCGGAGGCGTATGCTACAGTGCGCCCGCCGTATGGAACTGGCGGGGCTATGCCGGATCGCCAGAGGGTCGCACAACTGGGGATTTGGAGGCCATGCCCATCCACCTGGATATCCTGGCCGCGGTTGTCGTCGTTGCCACGATCCAATCCTTGTTCGGGGTCGGCGTCCTGCTGTTCGGTACGCCCATTCTGTTGGTCCTGGGCTACCCCTTCGTCACGGCGCTAACCATCCTGATCCCCATCGCCTGGTCGATCAATCTGCTACAGATCAGCAAACATCATGCGCACATTGACCGCCGGTTCTATGCGAAGCTCCTGACCCTGTCGGTGCCCGGCATCGTTTTCTGCCTCCTGTGGGTCGCCAAGACGACGATCAACATCGGGCCGATCGTCGGACTGTTTCTGATCGTCGTGGCTTTGAAAGACGTCTGGCCGCGGGTCGAACAGGGGATCGAATCGCTCGTGCGGTATGAGCGGACCTATTTCGTCGTCATGGGGATCGTCCACGGCTTGACCAATCTCGGAGGGTCGCTCCTCACGGCGATCGTCCACAGTAAGCACTATGAAAAGGATGTGCAGCGGATCACGATGGCCGTGGCCTACGGTACGTTCGCCTTCTTTCAGTTTCTGACCCTGCTGGTGGCGCTGGACCGGCTTCCCGTCGCACTCTCGGAGGTCATGCTCTATGTGCTGGCTGGCGTGGGGATGTTCCTGGTGATGGAGCAGTTTGTCTATGCCAAGATGAGCGTCGGCAGGTATCGAGCGATCTTTGCCGTCTTTCTGGCTGTTTCCGGCGCTGTCTTGATTCTCAAGGCCTGGCTGGGCAAGTAGGGGATTGGGCGCAGCTAAGCGGGGAGATCGTCGTCCTCAACGCCATTACTGACTCCGGCATTCTGGTCGGCAGCCGGTCGCGATGTGAAGTCGTGGAGGGTACGGTCCATGAGCCGCGACGGGACGACATGGGCCATGGCTGTGAACATATTCTCTAGGCTGCCTGGAAACCGCTGAGACCAGTCCTGTAAGAGCGCCTTGACCGCTTTTCGCTTGAGATTCTCTTGTGAACCGCAGAGGTCGCAGGGGATGATCGGAAACGCCATCAGTTCGGCGTAGCGCGCCAGATCCGCTTCCGGGACGTAGGCCAGCGGCCTGATGACAAGGTGTCCGCGCTCCTTGGCCCGAAAGATGGGCGCCATGCCCTTCAATTTTCCGCCATAGGCCATGTTCAAAAACAGGGTTTCGAGGATATCGTCCCGATGATGTCCCAGCGCAATCTTGGTGGCCCCCAGTTCCGAGGCGACTCGATAGAGGATGCCCCGACGGAGTCGCGAGCAGAGGGAGCAGGTTGTCTGCCCTTCGGGAATCATTCGTTTGACGACGGCATAGGTATCCCGCTCCTCGATATGAAACGGCACCCCAAGACGCGTCAGGTAGTCCGGCAGGACATGGGTGGGAAAGCCCGGCTGTTTCTGGTCCAGATTGACGGCGATCAGCTCGAATCGCACCGGGGCGCGGCGCTGGAGGGCAAGCAGCACGTCCAGGAGGCCGTAACTGTCTTTTCCGCCTGACAGGCAGACCATGACCTTGTCGCCGGCCTCGATCATCCGGTAGTCCGAGATGGCTTGGCCAGCCAGCCGGCAGAGGCGCGTGTGCAGTTTCTCGGCCTCCGGAGAGAGCCTCGCCTGCGACTTTGAAGTCCGTGATTGTTGTTCTGCAGAGAGGTGCATGGGATGTGCGCCTTGGTCGTTGCGGCCCATTGTACCGTCGGGCCTGCCGGCAATCAAAGAAAAGTCATGATGGAAGGATTCGGCAAAATGCTCGGCTG
Source organism: Nitrospiraceae bacterium (assembly GCA_046091085.1). Lineage (GTDB taxonomy): Bacteria > Nitrospirota > Nitrospiria > Nitrospirales > Nitrospiraceae > SYGV01. The sequence continues at coordinate 6,406 of JBJTAZ010000009.1, read as the reverse complement.
TGATACCATCAACTTCCGTTGGAAACCGGTCTGAGTCAATCTTATGATCGTCCGTGAGAGGAATCGGTGAGCACCTTTGTTTTACTCCACGGGGCTTGGCACGGGGGCTGGGTCTGGGATCGGGTGGCGCCGCTGCTCAAGGCTCACGGCCATACCGTCATTGCCCCGGACGTGCCTGGCCATGGGATGGATCGGATGCTCTTCGACCAGATCACGTTGGCGACCTATAGCGATGCCGTCCAGCAAGCTATCATCTCCTGCAAAGATCCGGTGATCCTGGTCGGGCACGGTTTGGCCGGGATGGTCATCGCCCCGGTGGCCGCCGCTTGGCCCGCGCGCATTCAATGTCTGGTGTACCTCACGGCGTATGTGCCCAAGAGCGGCCAGTCGTTGGCCGATCTGTCGCGCGGCGACGCCGATGCACGGGCCGATCTCTTTGTGAGGCCGTCACAGGATGGGCTGAGCCGGCAGATTTCCGTCCAGGGAGTGGCGGAGGTGCTCTATGGCGACTGTGACGCCGGCACGGTGAAGTGGGTACAACCCAAGCTCCGTCCCGATCCGTTCCGTCCCACTCAGGAACCCGTGGCCTATGATGAAGGGGTGTATGGGGGACTCACCAAGTTTTTTGTCGAATGCACTCGCGATCGGGCCATTTCCCTGACACGGCAGCGGCATATGCGCAAGCCGTTCTCATTTCAGGCCGTCTTTACGCTGGAATCCGATCACTCGCCGATGATCTCGCATACGAGGGAGTTGGCGGACATCTTCACTCTCTGCTCGCAAATCTCCCGGAAGCGTCCTTCAGACGAAGGGGCCAGGATGGGGGGGTAGTGTGAGAGGCCGGAGCTCCTGCTGCTCAAAGAGCTCCGGCCTCTGACTTCTCGGAATGCTGTGGCGCCACGGCCTTGTGCCAGTGGCGCCACCATCGGTCGGTTCTCACAGACTAACCGGTTACTTTAGTTGTCTGCGTCGAGTTTCCGGTTGAGGAGTTGGCATTTTGCCCGGACGTGCCCTGTGTTGAGGGCGTGCCGAGTCCCAATGCCGTCATCAGGTCTTGGGAAATGCCTTGGGCTAACTGCTGGATAAAGGACGGCTGTCCGCCGCCGCTTCCATCATTGTCACCATCAGCGTCAGTTGTCTGGCCGGAACTGGCCTGGGACGACTGGGTGTTCTGACCTAATGCGGCCAGAAGCGCCGCTGCAATACCCTGCGGGGAATGCTGTTCGGACCCAGACGTGCTTCCCTGGCCACCGCCGCCATGGTGATGGTGATGATGATGCGTGTGGGCCGCCCCGGTCCCGGTAGGTGCGGCGCTCACTCCAGGTGTCGCCACGGGATTTGTCCCCGCCGCAGGAGTCGTCCCTGACGATGGCGGGTTTGTTCCAGTGGGCGCATTCGGAGCCACCCCATCGGTGGTCTGTCCTTCCCATTGGAGTAGCTGCGCCTGGAGGGAGATCGAGACGGTATCCGTGACGGAATTCGTTCCGTTGTCCGGCGTGCCAACCGGCTGACTCTGGCCATTAGTTGCATTGTTCTGATAGAGCATCTGCAACCATAAAGACGATCCGGTCTGCGACACATTCATACGATACCTCCTTTGTGTCCTACACTATGGTGTTGACTGACTGCGATGGGTTGCTGGCTGTCGTGCTGGCAGCTTGTTCCTGCGTCTGTGCCGATTGGAACTTCTGTTCGAGTGCGGCCAAGAGATCCGGTGGTAACGCCGGTGCCAGCTGTTGGTCCAAGGATAGGGCGCTCGGCACAGTGTCGCCATTTGACGAAGAGGCGGCTGTCAACGCCGCCAGCAAGGGATTGGCTGCGTTTGCAGATGTCTCCTGGAGTAGCTGCGCCTCGAGCGAAATCGACACCGAATCGGAGGCGGAGCCTGACCCGTTGCCAGTTGCTGCGGGTGTCTGCTCCAAGGCACTCAGCAAGCTTCCAACGTCGGTCGGTGTCGTTGTCTGGTCTTGCGTATTCCCCATCGTATCTTGGAGGAACAGCTGCGCGGCATAGGATGGGTCTAAGATGGAGATATTCATCGGCCTCTACTCACCGGTGATACGGTGAGCCTCCATATGGCATAGATCTGATCGTCCGTGGATACGCGTTCATGAGGGTCGAGCGATAAATCGAATCCTCGATAAGCGCGAATCCACGGCTGACGTTACCTTGGTGAACAGAGGCAATTCTCGGACCATGTTGTTGGGCAATCGATCGTCTCACACAACACTCGTTGTGGAGTGTTGTTGCGGTAAGAGGCCTGTGAAATGCCGGGGTCTAGGAAGAATGTGCCGGGGGAATCGGCAGGATTTTCCGGTGGAGAGAGGCGAGAGGGCCGAGTTTATTTTGGCATCTCTGCCGTGATGCAGGATTGCATCGCCTGGGCCAGGCAGGAGTTGCCGTGGCCGACGAGCTCGTTCATGGCTCTGGCTAATTGATCGGCCGTGACCACGCTCTCTTCGACGTCGATCAAGACATGGCCTGGGACCGTGCGAAAGTCCACGGTTCTGACGCCCGGCAGTTGTTTGAGGGCGGTTTCCATTGCGGTCCGCTGACGGTCGCAGGCTTCGCCGGTGATGCTCAAGGCGATCCGGTTGTTTGCGGCATGGACCGTGCCGGCCAGCAACAGTATCCCGGCAAGTCCCGACACGAGACTCAGCCAGCCGCTGATGCGCTTCTTGTGCACGCAGTCCATACGGCTACCCTCCGCCGAGCGTAATCGTCAGCGCCAGTTCCTTGTCCCCGCGCAGCACGCGCAAGGTGACCTTTTGGCCGGGTGCCGTGCGCTCCATGAGGTAGTTCTTCAGTTGCGCCGCGTCGGTGATCTCCGTGTCGTTGATGGCCAACAGGAGGTCGCCCTTTTGCACGCCGCCCAACGAGGCCGGTTCGGAGACGCCCCCGACTGCGACACGCCACCGGCTCTCCACCTTGATCACCTTCATCTGGAGACCCAGGCGGGAAAATCCCGGTTGTTTGCCTTCCAGCAATGCGGTGACGATCTTCTTGGCCAAGCTGCCGGGGACGGCAAAGGCTAGCCGGCTGCACCCATGGCCGCCTTGGGCCTCGTCGGTCTTGATGATGGCATGCATGATCCCGACCAGTTCGCCGTCGGCGTTGAATAGCCCGCCTCCGGAGTTGCCGCTGCAGACGGGGACATCGGATTGGATGAGTCTGGTGTCCACGGTCGGCAGGAAGGTGTTGGGGTTGCCCACGCGCCCGAAGGCGATCGTGGGGCCCCAGCCCAGGGGGTAGCCGACCGTGAAGACGGGCTGGCCCGGCACCGCGTTCAGCACGCCGAAGGACAGGTCCGCGCTCTCCAGAGACTCGACTCTGTGGGGCAATTTGTACAGGACCAAGTCCAGATAGGCGTTGTCGCCCACAAGTTGAGCGGGCAACTCCTCGAGCCGTTGCGTGAGAATCAGAATGGTGGCGGGGATGATGGAATTACTGCCGCTCTGGCGTTCCACCGCATGGCGCGCGGTCAGGACGTATCCGTTGTGAAGGTGCACACCAGTCCCTCGAAACGACAGTTGGGTATCGTAGCCGGACTGCCGCGCTTCCTGGGTGGCATTTAAGATTCCGACGGTCGCTCGCTTGCCTCGTTCGACGGCTTGCTTGAGATGGTCATCGGGCGACTGGGCCAGGGACGAGGCGTCCAGCGGCGCCAACAGGGCAACGCTCAAGAAGGAACAAGCGACGAGGGAAGAGATGGCGGTGCTTCCGCTCACGTGGCGCATGGAATCTCCCGGTTGATGATGACCGGCCGAGCCTGGCCGGAGAGGACACCGGCAGTATAAACAAAGGCGGGGCGCTTTTCTCGGAGAAAATTGAGAGTACAATGACAGTAGCCGCCTCGGCCTACACCATGAACCGGGAGGGACAACATGAAAGCCCTGCGTGTCACAATGTTGGTGGCGTGGGTTATCACCGGCTGCTCGCTGTTCATTCCCCAGGAAACGCTGTATCTCCAGTCGGCGCAGGATCGAGCCACGCAGGACGAGGTTCGCAAGGCGCTTGGCGAGCCGCGCCTGAAGACTCACAGTCTGGCGGGCGACCCGATCTGGGTCTATCAGGTGTACCAGGCAGAGCCCGGCAGTCAGAACAGTTGGTCGTCGTTCGGGTCCTGGTGCGATGAATATGTGCTCATTTTCAATCGGCAGGGAGTGCTGAGTCAGTGGTCGCATAAGTCCGAAAAACATGGCGGGGAGCGGATGCCGACGTATTGTGTGACCGATGGGTTCAAACCTCTTGAGAAGGTTTCTGCCGGTTCCTCCGTTCCTTAATGAGACCCGCCGCCTCCTTGCCCGCGCCCGCCGCGCCTGCCCGATGAGGGCGGTTTCTGTTGCTCGGAGTAGGGGCGGCCGGATGGAGCCTGTTGGGCTCTCGCCACAACCCGAATCTCGACGAGCGCGTCTTTGAGGGCGAGCCGTTGAACTTGCACGATGGTGCTCGCCACGGCCGGCTGCCCGGGATAGACCTCCCGCCTGACTTTCGAGGCCGCCGTCAGTGCCGCCAGCATGTCAGTGACGTACAACGTTTCTTCGACCACGTCATCCATTTCGGCATTGAACTGCGTCAGGACTTTTCTGACGTTCGCATAGGCCCGTCGCATTTGGGCTTCGGTGTTCCCGGCGTCGACGATTGAGCCGGACTCGTCCAAGCTCATTTGTCCTGACACGTAGATCGTGGCTCCGACTTTCACCCCTTGGGCATAGCCGAATTCGCTCTCCCAGGGAAGGCCGAGTGAGGCCGTTTGTTTGGAAGTCGGTGTGGCTGTGGGGAGATCGCCCAAGCGACGGTCGCGTTCGGGGCCGCCGCAACCGCTCGTGACGACGGCACCAACCAGAATCATCATCAGCGTTGTGTCACGGCAACAATGCACAGTGGCCTCCACGCAGGTACAGTGGCACGAAGGATGACAAAAGTTACCAGACGGAAGCGGTGTTCGTCGATGTCGTTCGCGCTGGACACGGTCAGGCCGGTCGGCTAGGCTTTCCTGTAACAGTGTTGCAATGTGGTGAGCAATCGGAAGCAGTGGAACCGTCTGGCCGCCATGCTCGGCCAGGAAGAATGTGTCTGATTATGCGAGCCGTGCCGAATCGGGCTGGTGCTCAGGCTGAGGCGATGGCGCCTCGCACCATCGCCTTCAACAAACCCTATGGGGTACTGCCCTGTTTTACCGATCCGGAGGGGCGTCCGACCCTGGCCGACTACGTGACGATCCCCGAGGTCTATGCGGCGGGTCGCCTCGACCTGGACAGCGAAGGGCTCATGCTGCTGACCTCGGACGGGGCCTTGGCGCACCAGATTACCGACCCTCGGCATAAACTCCCGAAAGTCTATTGGGCCCACGTGGAACGGCTGCCCGACGAGGCGGCGCTGGCGAGACTGCGGCAGGGAGTCCTGCTCGGCGGCAAGCGGACTAGGCCGGCCGAGGTGCGCCTGTTGCCGGAGGAGCCGAAGCTGTCTGAACGGCCTGTGCCGATCCGGTTCCGCAAATCCGTGCCGACCGTCTGGCTGGAGATCACGCTGCGGGAAGGGGCCAACCGGCAAGTGCGGCGCATGACGGCATCGGTGGGCCACCCCACGTTGCGGCTCGTCCGAGTGGCCATCGGACCGGTCACGCTGGGCGACCTCCAGCCAGGCCAGTGGCGGGACTTGACGAGTCGCGAGATTGAGCAGATAACACGGGCGACGCGGCAGGGAGGTGGAGCATGACCAGACGTGTCTGCGCGATCTGACTGGGCTTGGCGCTGCTGGGGGCCGGCTGCTCGGTGCTCGTGCCCAAGGAGACGCGCTATCTCGAGTCGGCGCAGGATCGGGCCACCCAGGAAGAGGTGCACCAGAAGCTGGGCGAGCCCAAGTTCAAGGCCACCGCCGCGAGTGGCGAGCCGATCTGGGTCTATCAGATCATGTGGCAGGACCCCAGCAACCAAAACAGTTGGGGCGCGCCCGGCACCTGGTGCGATGAATATGTGCTCACCTTTGACAAGCAGGGCATCCTGCGCAACTGGACCCACAAGTCCGAAGGCCATGGAGGCGAACTGTCGCCGACCTATTGCGTGACGGACGGGTTCAAGCCCTCCTGACGAGTCTCGCGAAAGGAATTGGCCATGGAGGAGAAGCGGTCAGGAATGAATGGGCGAGACCGGTCGGTTCGTTACGTGGCGAGTATCGGGTTGGCCTGGGTGGTGGCAGCAGGCTGGCTCGCTGGTGTTGCTCTTGCGGCCCAGGGCGGTCAGGCCGGCGCTGCAGGGGATGCAGCCAGAGGCAGGAGCCTCTTCAACGGCAAGGGAATCTGTTTCTATTGCCATGGGCTGGATGCCCATCCGGACCGGCTACCGAAACTGGCGCTGGAGACTGCCGCCTATATCGCGCACCTCGATCCCAAGCCCCCTCATTTGCG
>JBJTAZ010000008.1:0-9581 GCA_046091085.1 Nitrospiraceae bacterium | reverse complement strand
GAAATAGACCTGCACCTTCGTCTTGGCGGCCGGGTCGAAGCTGTCGTAGGCGAACCGGGCCGTGAAGCGGGACCGGTAGGCCGGGCCCTGGCCTTCGTTCTTCCGCCCCTTGTCGGCCGGGCTCACGTCGATCGGCTTGATCGTCTTGGAGCCTTGCTGGAAGGCGATCTGCGCGCCTTCCGCAAAATACTCGTCGTCCCCGCACAGCTGCACTTCGACTTCGAGGTTGGGCATGTCCAGGTATTTCTGGATCTTCTCGTCGGGCATGCGCACGTCTTTCTTCTGCTTCTTGGTCTCCGCCGCCTCTTTCCGGCCGAAGGACTCCAGCCAAAAGCGCTTGGTTCTTAGAATAGCGCTGGCCCCGCAGGGGTCCTTTTCCGGATCGGAGCCGACTCTGGTCGCCAAGGACGCGTGCTGCATGACCTTCTTCACGTCTTCCGGCGTCTCGGCCTTTTCCATCGGCGCACGGCCTGCCGCCAGCGCCTTCTTGGCCTCGTCCATCGTGAGCTTGACGTCGATCGCCTGAGCCGGGCTGCCGGTCAGCAGCATGATGGCACCCAGCGCGGCCAACCCGATGCCCATATCGCCCCGCCCTATCATGTCCTTGCACCGCATAAGAGGCCTCCCTCGATGAATGAGCCGATGGCGCGGCATTGTAAGGAAAGCTCCGTCTCTTTGCAATCACCCGGGGACGAACCGGGACCAGTTCGGATAGGGCTTGGCACAATACAGATCGTCCACATTTACCGAGACGATCAGGCCCTGCCGGCTGAGCATATCGGCTGTGAGTCTGAGCGGGAGGCCGACCGCCGCTGTATAGTCTCCCTCGATCCGCTCGATGAACCGGCTGCCGATCCCCTGGATCGAATAGGCACCGGCCTTGCCCAAGCTTTCACCCGTGTGCAGATAGGCCTCGAGTTCGCCCTCGTCGAACCGGTTCATCCAGACGCGCACCGTTTCGCAGCCGACCGTCTGCACGGCGCCTGCCTGCCGCCGGAGCGCCACGGCCGTATGGATCAAATGGGATCGTCCGCACACACGCGTGAGCATGGACCGGGACTCAGCTAGATCTGGCGGCTTGCGCATCAGCTCGCAGTCGAGGGCGATCAAGGTGTCGCTGCCCAGGATCAGGTACAGCGGAAACCGCGCCGCCACGGATGCCGCCTTGCCCTCGGCAAAATGCTTCGCTTGTGCCTCAGGCGCCAACCCCGGCAACAGCTGCTCGAGAAAGGTCGGCTCAGCGATCTCGAAGGGAATCCGAAGCAAGGCCAGCAGGTCCTTGCGGCGCGGCGAGGTCGAAGCCAGTACCAGCGACAGCGGTCCGGCCATAGATCAGGCGCAGGAAAGGCTGGTGGGCAGCGCGGAGCGAACGGCAGGTGTGGGCTGGGTGTCGGACAGGGGGTTGGCCGAGACATAGTCCGTCACAATCCGCTCCACATCGGCGCTGCTGGAGGCGCGAACCATCTGGGCCCGCATGGCCGCTGCATGGGGAAAGCCTTTGCAGTACCAGCCCAGGTGTTTCCGGATGTGCGGAAACCAGGCGTCCCCTTCGATCCTTTCAAACAGTCTGGCATGCTCCACCATCAGGCGGAACCGATCGGCCAGACTCACCTCGTCATCCAGCGATAGGGTGGGCACAGACTCGGCGGCACTGGCCGCCTGGCGGGCCAGCTCTTTCTTCCGGAAGAACCAGGGACTGCCCAGTGCTCCTCTCCCCACCAGGACTCCGTGCACGCCGCTCTCCCTCACCCGCCGGACGACATCGCCCAGGGATTGCACATCCCCATTGCCCAGGAGGAGCGTGGCGGTGCCGCGGACCATCCTGGCGGCCTGCGCGATGGCGTTCCAGTCCGCTTCACCTTTATACATCTGCTGGAGCGTGCGGCCATGGACGGAAATCACCGCCGGCTGTTCCGCCAGCAGGTGGCCGATCCATTGCTCCACCACCACCGAGTCATACCCCAGTCTCGTTTTGACGGACAGGGGAATCACCCGGCGGGGCGGCGAGGGCTGCCCGCTGCGCTTGAGATTCATCGCCTGGATCAGGTTCACACGCGACGCCTTCAGGCCCACCTGCGCCAAAGTTTGGCCGTTGGCCCAATCCTGGATGCCCTGCCTTGCCGCCCGCATGATGGCATGGGCCAGATCCGGCGTCTTGATGAGCGCGGCGCCGGAGCCGGACGAGGAGACGTTTTTGGACGGACAGCCCATGTTGATGTCCAGCCCGTCGAAGCCCAGCTCGCAGACCACGTGAGCCGCCTGGTAAAAGAAGTCCGGCTGTTTTCCATACAACTGCGCCACCACCGGCCGCTCTTCTTCGCTGTAGAGGAAGGTGGAGAGGAGAAAGTCCGGCCCGCGGCAGACATCCACCACGCTCGTGAACTCGGTAAAGGTCACGTCCGGCACGCCTTGCCGCGCCACGGCCAGCCGGAACGCCGCGTCCGTGACCCCGTCCATGGGCGAGAGGCCGACGATGGGTTGGGGAAGGGTGGGCCAGAAGTTCATGTGCCCACCGGGACGTTCGCCGCCTGATAGGCAGCCTGCAATTCCGACGCTTCCCGCGCCACGATCGGTGCGGCATCCGGCAGGATCTCGCCGACGAACGACGCGAACCGCTCGACTTTGAGCAGAAAGAAATCGTAGGGCTGATCGGCCCGCTGCGGGTCGCGGAACCAAAACCGTACGAAGTCGCGCAGAGCGATCCCCGCCTGCGCCAGGCTACGGCAGGTGGCGGGAAACATGTCCGTGAGTTCGCCGCCCCAATGGAGGATTTCATGGGGAAGATAGTGCCGCCGATACCGATCCAAGTCATCCGGCCCGCCGGCCAGCAGGGGCATAAGCGAGATATTCCGTCCCGCCACGAGCTGCGCATAGGCTTCGTATTGCCGCAACAGAGTTGCCGCATCCACGGCGGACATGGATGTCTGCGCCGCCGGCGATGGAGAGCCATGCCCTTGCCCTTCGCTCTCGCAAAGACGAGGGCTCGAAAAGGCCGTTGGCCCGAACCGCTCCCGGAATCGTCGGAACTCCTCGACGATCACCGGCACGGGTTTCGTGTCCACTTCCAAGGCCAGTCCCTTGAGTTGCGTCAGCCTGGGATGGGCCAACACGTGATCCAGCATGTCGAAGAGGACCGGCGGGATCGGCGCGCCATGGGCATCAATCCAGAAAGGCAGCCGGTCCTCGACCGCAGCCTGACGATCAACCGGCGTCGCCTCATGCTCGGCTAATCCGGCCACGTGGACCTGCACCACCCGATCGAGAGGGAACGAGTCCAGGAACCCAGCGACGAATTCATGCAAGGCTCGCTTATGCCAGGCACCGCTGTACCGATAGACGGTCCAGAGGTGGCCGATGTCCAGGACCAAGCCGCAAGGCGTACGCTCCGTGATGACCTGAAAGAAGTCGGGCACGGGCAGATCGCCCAAGCCGAAGTAGGTCCAAGGCGGCATCTCCAGCAAGAGTAACGGGCCATACCCATGAGACAGGCCTGCTTCGCGATCGAGCCGGGCCTGGGCCAGCGCGACATTGTCCGCCGTCGCCTCGGCACCGGCTTGGGTAAAGAGCGGCGGCAGGTACGTCCCGAATGCGTAGCCGGCCATTTGCTTGGCGGCACATTCATGGGTCATCCACCGGCAGCCCAACGCCCGGAGTTGTTCGGCAATCGCGGCTAATTCCTGTTCCGCCGGATAGGCCTCTCGCCAATCGGGTTGGGTCAGCCACAAGCCTTCGGCATGGCACTCCAGCGGCAGCGAGGGGCACTGCTGCCGAACCGCCTGCAAGGCCGGGAGTGCGGCGCGGAAGATTTCCAAGTAGTCGGCTCGCGCCCCTGCCCGATCCAACGCGCCCAGCAGCTCGAACAGGTCCGGCGTATAGACATCCACGGACAGACCGAGGCCATGCGGCGCAATCTGCGCGGCACGGCGGTGGAACTCTCGCTCAACGACCGACATGGCCCCGATCTCCCCCAACAACAACAGTGGATGGCCGTCAGTGTAATGGGGCGGGACAGGATTTGACAAGCGAGATGGGCAAACGGGTTTGGCTGTGGCCCGCTCTCGTGGTATGCTGCGCAACGTGATGACTGCATCCCCGCGCGCACCAAGCCCGATCCAGGCTCCGGACATCGTGCTCTACCACGCCGACTGCGCGGACGGCTTCGGGTCCGCCTGGTCCATCTGGAAGAAATTCCCCGCGGCGCAGTTCATCCCGGTCAAGCACGGATTTCCGCCCCCGCCAGACTTGGCCAACCGCCATGTCGTGATCGTGGACTTCAGCTACGCCAGGCCGCTGCTCGATACCATGGCCAAGGAGGCGGCCAGCCTCCTGATCCTGGATCACCACATCACAGCCCAACAGGCTTTGGAAAACTTTCCCCACGCCTATTTCGACCTCAAAAAGTCCGGCGCCGTGTTGGCCTGGGAATGGGCGCATCAGACTCCGGCCCCCTGGCTGCCGCAATACATCCAGGACAAAGACCTGTGGCATTGGGCGCTCCCGGACAGCCGCGAAATCACGGCGGCCCTTTCTTCCTATCCCTTCGACTTCGCCCTCTGGGACAGCTTCAACCGCGAAGCCTTGATCGCGGAAGGCAAGGCCATCCTCCGCTACGAACAGGAGATGATCGGCAAGATTCTGGCCGAAGCCGTCACGGTCACATTCCACGGGCACAAGATCCCAACGGTGCAGAGCACGATCCTGACCAGCCAGATCGGCGAACGGCTGGCCAAAGGCCATCCCTTCTGCCTCATCTGGCACGACAAGGACGGGCGGCGCTACTTCAGCATGAGATCGGCGCCCGACGGGGCCGACGTGGCGGCCATCGCCATTCAGCATGGCGGCGGCGGCCATACCCATGCAGCCGGCTTCTCCGTGCCGCTGAGCGAGGCCGTCCCGGACCCGCTCGCGCCGCTCTTCCACACGCAAGCCAAGAAATAGTGCCGGGCATCCACGTTCACGCCAAGGTTGTCGTCCGCTCCCCGTTACAGATATCAGTGATCCGATGATTCCGCTGCACGACGATAATCCGACCGAACTGACACCGATCGTGACGATCGCGCTGATCCTCGCCTGCTCGCTGGTGTTTCTCTATGAAGCCTGGCTGCCCGAGCAGATCGTCGAAGCCTTCGTCTTCCAGTATGGCGCCATTCCATCCGTCGTGTTGGGGCACCCAGCCGGGCTCAAGGCCCTGCCGCCGGAGGCCGCCGGCATTCCCGCCTACCTCAGTCTTCTCACCAGCATGTTCCTCCATGGAGGCTGGATGCACCTGATCGGCAACATGCTCTACCTCTGGATCTTCGGCAACAACATCGAGGACGTGATGGGGCACGTGCGATTTGTCATCTTCTACGTGACCTGCGGCATCCTGGCCGCGCTCAGCCACGCCCTGACCGACCCGGCCTCGACCGTGCCGATGGTCGGCGCCAGCGGCGCCATTTCAGGGGTGCTCGGCGCCTACCTGCTGCTGTTTCCGAAGGCCAAAGTGCTGGTGCTGATTCCGCTGGGCCTGTTCACGCGGATGATGTACGTGCCGGCGGGGTTCGTGCTGGGCTTCTGGTTTGTGATGCAGATCCTCAGCGGCGGCATGAGCCTCGGAAGAGAGGGAGGCGGCGTGGCCTTCTTCGCCCACGTCGGCGGCTTCGTGGCGGGCATGGCCCTGATCGGGCTCTTCAAACGGCCGGAGGTCCGCTTCTTCTCTCCGGCCAGAAACCGGGGCTGGCAGAGGTCTGACTGGTAGCCGACGCGATCTGCACCAAATCCGCGTCAACCATCGAGCCGGCCGGCAGGACGAGCGACAACCGCTCTACGGTTGAAACGCCCAGTACCGCTGCCCATTCTGCTCCTTCGGCAACAACCCGAAGCGCTCGCCAGGCGATTTGCCATGTCGGAGCAAGCTGAAGAGGTCGAAGAGGATAGACCGGCTGTCCGCGTAATAGGAATGGCCCGTGAAGCTCGTGTCCACCCACGAGGCATCGATCGTGTCGACGCCGGGCACCACCAGCAGAGACGGCTTGGCGTCTCCCGCCCGAGGATAGCCATGGGCGGTCTTGGACCAGACGAGCGCCTTGTCTTTGGCCGACGCATAGAGCGTCACCCTCTCTGCAATCCGCTGGATGCCCTGCACCTGATTGACGAACACGCCGGCATCCACGTCCGGCGCCAGCAGCACCACTTCCTTGAACCGGGGCAGGGACTCCCCCGGCGGATTCTGGGCGATTTGGTGGAGCGCCGCCATCAGCGCCCGGGCCCCCATGCTGTGGGCGATCACGTGAACCGTCTGCGCGCCGGACCTGGCGGCGACCTGCAGGAGAAACTCCTTCAGGTGGGGCGTCGCCCATTCCACATTGGTTTCGTCGGCCAGGTAGCTCCCGAGGCTGCCCTGCGACGGCCAGCTATAGACGATCGGGACGCCGGGGAACCCCACATCGTACACGAGCTGGGCCGCTCGGCGAACCGCGTCGTCGAAGGTGCTGTTGTATCCATGCACGAAGACCAACAGCTCTTTAGAGTCGGCGTCCGCCAGCCGATCCTGTAGCCGCAGATAAAAATCACCCGCGGGGGTCGGCCTGACCAGGGTCGGCACGTCGAGCGTCCCGATTCGGTGATCTCGCGCGACCCCGATGGTGCAGAACCCCATCTGCGGCAGCCCTCGGTCGCCTCCGTAGAACTCGCCGGCATTGTCCCTGGGGCTGGCCCTTCGATCCGTTGCGTACATGACCCGGACAACGGCATAGTCCGGGATGTCCCCTCCATACGCGTCCTTGGCCCGTCGCGCCAGCTCCTGCTCGGCCGCACGCCGTTCCGCCTCGGCCAGCAAGCGGCGCTGCTTCTTGGCCTCGGCCAGCTGGACCTCCGCCTGAGAGGGAGCCTCCACGACCACCGGAGGAAGCTCCGCCTGGCCGCCGGCACAGGCTGCCAGCAGACACAAACAGAAGAGAGCCACGGCCACGCTTCTGAAACGATCGCCCACGATGTCCTCTATTCAGACGACGGCGTACACACAACAACCGCCATCATAAGGCAAGGCAGACCGGAGGTCTATGGAGGAATTCGAGGGCGACGAAATGTCTCATGCGAAGACTGAAAAGACGACAGGCCGCATACAGACCTGTCGCCTTTAACGCTTTGCCAAGCTCAATGGGCTACACCAGTAGTGAGAGCATCAAATATTGACGCAATTCCTGGGAAAGCGTAGCCCGCCTCAAGCCAAATGTAGAAGCCTTTATTTTTCTCCGCACAGTCTAGGAACAGAAATGCCAACAGATAAGACACACATTCTCAATGAGATTCGGCGTCTCGCTAAAGCAAATGGAGGGAAACCTCCCGGCGTTAGAAAGTTTGAGAGTGAAACCGGCATTAAAGAGTCTGATTGGTTCCCAGACATATGGTTACGTTGGGGCGATGCGCTTCAGGAGGCAGGATTTACTCGTAACGTATTGCAGCAGCCCTTGAGCCATGAATTGCTTATCGAACACTACGTTAAACTCGTACAGAAACTAGGGCGCCTACCCATTAAAGGAGAGCTAATTCGGGAATCGAAAAGCAATCCGTCGTTCCCAAGCGAAAGGACATTCCGTCGCTTTGGAGACAGAGAAAAACTCTTGAAGTCCGTCGTTGATTTTTGTCGTGAAACTTCGGGGTTTGATGGCGTACTCGCTCTATGCGAAAGCAAACTTCATGAGATAGACCGCAATACCGAATCACCTCTGACAACAAAGACGAAGCCTAACACTGGTTTTGTATACCTCATGAAGTCCGGACGACATTATAAAATCGGCAGGACGAACTGCTTGGGACGCCGCGAGTGGGAACTAGGGATAAAGATCCCTATACCTCCCAAAACCATTCATCGCATAGAAACTGATGACCCGGTTGGAGTCGAGGCATATTGGCACAAACGATTTGGCGACAAACGCGGCGAGGGTGAATGGTTTAATTTGTCAAACGAAGATGTATCAGCCTTTAAGCGATGGAAGAAAATCGTTTGATGATGGTGGAGTGAAAGCAAGGGCTTACAAGGTTGAAAGGGAATCGCTATTCACGTAGCCCACGGAACATGGCGAAGCGTTAACGGTGACAGACTTTCAAGCGGTCTGTCACCGTTCCATTTTTATTAGCGGCTGGAAGGGATGAACTCGGAGGCGTTCGGCATGGCGGTGAGCAGGATGCCAACAGCCGTGGGGCGCCACGAGCCGTTCCGATGGTCCGAGGAGGCGAGCGGCCAATAGTAGAATGTGAATGGTCGTGTGAGATCAACGCATCATGCCGACGCCGAAGCAGTTCGCCCTTCGTCAGCCGATCCAACTGAGCATCTGTTTCAGAATGCGGGCGGACTCCCAGGCCTGTTCCGGCTTCTCAGCCAGAAACGTGACGTGGCCCATTTTGCGGCCTGGGCGGACGGAGGTTTTGCCGTACAGATGCAGTTTGGCGCCTGGCTGGCGTAGGAGAGCGTCCAAACCCTTGCCGGCGCTCACGGCGGTGACGTCCTCGCCGATGAGGTTGACCATGACGGCTGGGCAGAGGAGTCGCACGTCGCCGAGGGGCAGGCCGCAGACGGCGCGGACCTGTTGCTCGAACTGGGAGACGGTGCAGGCATCCAAGGTATAGTGACCCGAATTGTGCGGGCGCGGCGCCACTTCGTTGACGAACAGGCGGCGGTCCGGCATCACGAACAGCTCCACGCAGAAGACGCCCACTCCCTCCAGCGCCTCCACGACCGAGGCGGCCAAGTCTTCCGCGTTCTGCGCCAGCCTTGGGTCAATCTCGGCCCTCACCCTCGTCGTCCGCAGAATACCGGCTTCATGGACATTCTCCACCGTCGGATAGATCCGCTTCTCTCCATCCGCTCCGCGCACAACCAGCACCGACAGTTCCTTTTCAAAAGCCAGGAACTGTTCCAGCACCCAGGGACTGTGGGCCTGCTGGCCGAGCTGCTCTTGAACCGAGACCAGGTCTTGCGCACCGATGAGCCGCCACTGGCCCTTGCCGTCGTAGCCATGCATGGCGGTCTTACAGAGGCAGGGGAAGCCGATAGCTTCAGTAGCGGCACGCAGATCGCCCGGCTTGGCGATCGGCTTGAAGGGGGCCACCGGTATGCCGTGGCTGGCAAGAAACTGTTTCTGTTCCAGGCGATGTTGCAGGACTCGCAGGATGCGGCTGGCCGGCCTGACGGGCAGTCGCTGCTCCAACGCGTCGCAGACCGTCACGGGAATGTTCTCCCATTCGTAGGTCACGGCACTGATGGAGCCGGCGAACCGATTCAAGGCTGCCGGGTCTAGAAACGGGGCCACAACCGGCAGGTCGGCAATCTTCAGCGCGGGTGCGTCTGCATCCTGATCCCAGACCGAGACCCGATAGCCCAAACGCCGGGCCGCCACGGCAAACATGGCGCCCAGTTGCCCGCCGCCCAGCACGCCGATCGTGGCGCCTGGTTCGATCATGCCTACCTGCTTGGGCATCGCTCGGTTATGCCGGCCTAGCGCCGGCGGCTGGCCTTTTTCGGCTGGCGTTGATTTTCAGGAGACGAGGCAATGGCCGCCTGGGTCTGGTCGGCGCGAAATTGAATGAGCCGGCCCTTGATG
>JBJTAZ010000007.1:0-7299 GCA_046091085.1 Nitrospiraceae bacterium | reverse complement strand
AATGTTCAGCCACGTGAGGGCATATGTCAGCCGTTCCCCCTGCAGAAATGGCCGATCGGTCGAGAGGGTCGGGAACGGGTCCTGTTGGGCGAGCACCGACGAAGAGGCGAGCACCGCGCAGCAGAGCGCCGCCGCTGTACGAAGAACGGCGCGGCTGCGGAGGGCAAGGGGCCGCACCGTCAGGCGGCAAACGTTTGCCGGACCTGGGACAACTCCGATTCGATCACCGACCGAATCGCCGCCAGGCGCTGAGGGGTAGAGGCCTCAAAGCGGAGGACGAGGGCGGGTTGCGTGTTGGAGGCCCGGATCAACCCCCACCCGTCCTCAAAGATGACCCGGATGCCGTCGATCGTCACCACGTCGCGGATCACGAGGCCCTGTGCGCCGGGAGTCCGGCCGGTCTTGGCGTAGGCCAGAAGACGCGCTTGCACTTGGACGACCAGATCGAACTTCATATGGTCTGGACAATCCACCCGGATCTCCGGACTGACCGAGGTCGCGGGCAAGTCCGCCAGGAGGGCGGACAGAGGCAGAGCGTTCTTGGCCAGAATTTCGACTAGCCGGCAAGAGGCATAGCTCGCGTCGTCGTAGCCGAAATACCGGTCCGCGAAGAACATATGTCCCGACATCTCGCCGGCCAACAGGGCCGACTCGGCTTTCATCTTGGCTTTGATCAGCGAGTGGCCGGTCTTCCACATGATCGACCGGCCCCCGCGTTGCCGGATATCGTCATAGAGGCTCTGCGAGGCCTTGACCTCCGACAAAATCGTACTGCCAGGACGTGCCGCCAGAATATCCCGGGCATAGAGCACCATCAGCCGGTCGCCCCAGAGGATGTCGCCCCGTTCGTCCACCGTCCCGATCCGGTCCGCATCCCCATCGTAGCCGATCCCGACGTGCGCACCGCCACGCTTCACCGCGGCAATCAAGTCCTGGAGGTTCTCTACCACCGTCGGGTCCGGGTGATGGTTCGGAAAGCGGCCGTCCAGGTCGCAATAGAGGCCGGTCACGCGGCAGCCCATCTGCTCCAGCGCCTGCTTGGCCACCAACGCCGCCGCCCCGTTTCCGCAGTCAATGACCACGTGCAGATGGCGAGCATCGACCGTCGCAAAGCTGGTCTTCAGATAAGTCAGATAGTCCTGGAGAATGGGACGCAACGAAACCGTGCCGGCGCCGCATGAGAAGCGGCCGGCTTCCATCACCTGGCGGAGCTGCTGGATGGCCTCTCCGTGTAACGCCTCTTTCCCGATACAGAGCTTGAAGCCGTTGTACTCTGCGGCATTGTGGCTGCCGGTGATCATCACGCCCCCATCCACCGGCAGTTGGAACAGGGAGAAATACAGGACGGGGGTGGGGCAAACGCCGATATCCAAGACATTCACGCCGCCGGCCGTGAGGCCTTGGACCAGACGATTGCGCAAGGCCGGCGAGCTGTCCCGCCCATCACGCCCCACGCTGACGGTCTTGACTCCCTTGCCGCGCGCGACGGTGGCAAAGGCCAGTCCGATCCGCTCGGCCACGTCGTCGGTCAATTCCTGACCAACGATGCCGCGAATGTCATACTCGCGAAAGAGCGCCATCTTGCTCATGCCTCGTTGTTCGCATCTCGTATCTCGGCAAGAGACGCTTCACGATGACCGCTTCACGCCTCGCCCATAGTCGTCCTGAAAGCGCACGATGTCGTCTTCGCCGAGGTACGGGCCGTTTTGAACCTCAATAATGTGCAACGGCTTCGAGCCGGGGTTTTCGAGCCGGTGCCGGGTGTTCTTCGGAATCGCCGTGCTCTGGCCGACGGCCAAATCATATGCCTGATCCCCGCAGGTAACTCGAGCCGTCCCGTCGATCACCACCCAATGCTCGCTTCGCTGATGATGCAACTGCAGCGAGAGGCGGCCGCCTGGATTCACCGAGACCCGCTTAACCTTGTACCCCTTCCCCTCTTCCAACACCGTATAAGAGCCCCAAGGACGAAAGACCGTCCGGTGTTCTAGATGCTCCGGCGCCCCTTGTTTCTTGAGCAATTCGACAATCGCTTTCACGTCTTGCGACCGGTCTTTGGGACAAACCAACGTCGCATCGGGCGTATCCACGACCACCATGCTCGTAAGCCCGATCGTCGCCACCAGCCGGCGATCCGCATAGAGGATCGAATCGCGGCTCCCCAAATCCACCACATTACCGCTGACCACGTTGCCGGCCTTGTCGCGCGGCGCCACTTCTTCCAGGCTGCTCCAATTCCCGACATCGGACCAGAGAAACTTCACCGGAATCATCGCTGCCCGTTCTGACCGCTCCATGACGCCATGATCGATCGAGACCGGGGCCAACTTGCGATACAAGCGCGTCAGCCGGTCCTGCGAACCGGCCCGGAACGCCTGTTCGATGGGCTTGAGCGCCGCGCCCAATTCCGGCTGATGCTTAGAAATTTCCTCCAAGATCGTCTCGGCCTGCCAAAGAAACATTCCGCTATTCCAGTAATACTGGCCCGATGTGAGATAACGGGCCGCCGTCTTGGCGTCAGGCTTTTCCACAAAACGCGCCACCGGATAACCGGTTATTCCTCCTGCATGCCCCAATCGAACTTTGCGCTCCGGCTGGATGTACCCATATCCCGTTTCGGGCCTGATGGGGGGAATACCGAACGTCACGAGCCGCCCTTGCCGAGCCAGTTGCACCCCAAGCGATACCGCAGACTGCAACTGCCGATGACCCTGCACATCCGGGTCGGCAGGCAAAACCAACATGAGCGCACGAGGGTCTCGGCGGACCAGCGTAGCCGCCACCAACGCAATCGCCGGCGCCGTCTTGCGTCCCTCCGGTTCGATCACAAAGTTCTCCTGCAGCGCATCCTTCCACTCCCCGAGTTGATGGCGGATCGAATCAGCTTGCGCCGGCGTGGTGGAGATCACAACCCGTTCCGCCGGTACACATCGCAGCACACGCCGCATGGTCTGCTGAATCAACGTCTCGTCGCCGATGATGCGCAGGAGCTGCTTGGGATAGAGATGCCGGCTGAGGGGCCAGAAGCGGGTGCCGCTACCACCAGCCAGAATCACCGCGTAGAGAGGTTCGGACTTCCTCACGCCTTCACCCCCGCCGGCGAAAACCCCTGGGCCGCCAGTATCGCATCGGCGATTTCCCTGACGGCTCCCTCCCCGCCTTTCGCCCGACACCGATAGTGCACCACGCGCAGCACCGTCGGATGCGCATCGGCCGGCGCAGCAGACAAGCCGACCGCTTGAAGCGCCTCCAGATCGTTCACATCGTCGCCGATGTATGCCATCTCCTCCAAGGTGATTGCATACTTCTCCGCCAACCCTCGGAGCACCGCTACCTTGTTCCTCGCCCCCTGATGGACTTCGGGAATGGCCAGCTTCTCGCCACGCCTGGCGACCAGCTTGGTCTGCTCCTGGGTCACCAACGCCGTGATCAGCCCGGCCTGTTGCATCAGCTTGATCCCCATGCCATCGCGGGTACTGAACTTCTTCCATTCATCGCCGGACTCACCATAGTACATACCGGCGTCCGTGAGCACTCCGTCCACGTCCGACGCAAACAGGCGAATGCGCTTGAGTCGGGCTGCATGCGAAGACCGTCCGCCCACTACTGTCTTCCGTACGGCTATCCTTTTTGCCACACTCGGCCTCCGATGGTTCCAACACACACCCCGCGCTCCCGGAAAAAACCGGCAAGGCCTCTCACGTCACAACAACCGTGTGGATGTTCCCTTCAGCCGTTCCAGATCGGCTTCGACCATTTCGCGAACCAATTCTTTGAACTTCACCTGGCAGGACCATCCGAGTTGCTGTCGAGCCCTCGCGGCATCACCCAGCAAAATTTCGACTTCGGCCGGCCGTTTTAAGCTGGGATCCAGAATGACATGATCCCGATAGTCCAACCCAAGGTGCGCAAAGGCCGCCTCGGCAAACTCCCGCACCGTATGCGTCTCGCCCGTCGCGATCACATAGTCGTCCGGTTCATCCTGCTGCAACATCATCCACATGGCCCGGACGTATTCGCGGGCATGGCCCCAGTCGCGCTGGGCATCCAAATTCCCAAGCCTGACTTCCTTGGCCAGCCCCAGCTTGATCTGCGCGGCATGGGAAGAGATCTTTCTCGTGACGAATTCGAACCCTCGGCGAGGCGATTCGTGGTTGTACAAAATCCCGCTCGCCGCCTTGATCCCATACGCCTCCCGGTAATTGCGGGTCAAATGAAATCCTGCCACCTTCGAGATACCGTAGGCGGAGCGAGGATGGAAGGGCGTCGCCTCCGTCTGAGGCACCTGAGCCACTTTGCCGAACATTTCACTCGACGCGGCAAAATAAAACCGGCAGTGCGGCACACAATCATGCAATGCTGACAGAACATAGTGCGTGCCGTTGATGTTGGAGTTCAGCGTGGAGAATTCGTCTTCGAAGGAATAGGTTACAAAACTTTGCGCCGCAAGATGATAGCACTCCTCCGGTTCAACGGCCCTGAAGACCCGATAGATGCTCGGCAGGCTTTCCAGAGAAGCGGCATGCAGCTTGACCCGATCTTTAATGTGCAGGATCCGCCAGAGGCGATGCTCGGGATCTTCGATCGCCACACGGCGCACAATCCCATGCACCTCATAGCCCTTTTTAAGTAAAAACTCGGCCAGGTATGACCCATCTTGGCCAGTGATGCCCGTGATCAATGCTCGCTTCACGTTCGTCTCCTTATCGCAACAATACCGGCGACGCAGCCGTCACGTCTCTCATAAACCGGGCGAGCGCCTCTTTCCAGTGCGGGAGCGTGATCCCGATGCCGGCCAGTACGCGGTTTTCAAGAACGGTATAGGCCGGGCGGGACACCGCACTTCGCGTCGCGGCTGTTGTGATCGGACGCACGGGCACCGAGCGGCCCATGAGTGCCACGATCTCGCTGGCAAATTCATGCCACGTACAGTCTCCTGAGCCGACTGCATGAGCAACCCCACGCAAGGGCACCAGGACCAGGCGGGCCAGGGCATCCGCTAAGTCTCCCGCATGAGTGGGGCAACCACGTTGATCCGCAACCACGCGCAACTCCGACTGTTCAGCAGCTAGACGCATGATGGTTTTCACAAAATTCTTTCCGTGCAAACCGTAGAGCCAGGCGGTACGGACGATCACCGTATCGGGACACATGCGCAGCGCAGCCCGCTCCCCTTCCCATTTGGACCGACCGTAGGAACCGAGAGGATTCGGCTCGTCCTGCTCGTTATAGGGTGTCGTCTTTCGCCCGTCGAACACGTAATCGGTGGAAATAGCGATCAGACGAGCCCCGATTGACGCAGCCGCTCTGGCAACCCGTTCCGTGCCCTCGGCGTTCACAGCCATGGCCAGCGCCGGTTCTCGCTCGGCCCCTTCCACGTCCGTATAGGCCGCGGCATGGATCACTAATTCGGGCCGGGCATCACGGATATGGCGTTCGGCTTCCGGAGTCAGCAAATCAAACGTAGGCAAATCCGCCGGCACCAGATCGTGGCCGTGCAACGCTCTAGCCAGCTCATGCCCCAACTGCCCGTTGGCGCCCGTGATCAGGATGCGCACGCCGTCCCGCCCTTCAGCCGTTGCCCATACATCTGCTCATAATAGGCGCGAAATTCGCCGGACTTGATCTTCCCCCACCAGGCCCGATTCGTCCGGTACCAGTCCACCGTGGCTCGGAGCCCCTCCTCAAAGGGCACCGTTGGAACCCACCCCAACGCACGCAGGCGACTGCAGTCCACCGCGTAGCGCCGATCGTGGCCGGGCCGGTCTTGCACGAACCGGATCAAGGACTCGGGCTTACCCAAGTGGGCGAGGATCATGTCCGCGACCGCAAGATTCTCGCGCTCGTTGCCGCCTCCGATATTGTAGATCGTGCCCGGCTCCCCGTGGCGGAAGACATGTTCGATGCCGCCGCAATGGTCGAAGACGGAGAGCCAATCCCGCCGATACCGCCCATCGCCGTACATGGGAAGCGGCTGGTCCTCCAAGGCATTGGTCACGAACAACGGAATGAACTTCTCCGGATACTGGTTCGGCCCATAGGTATTGCTCCCCCTGGTGATCATCACCGGAAACCGATAGGTGGTCCAGTAACTCCGAGCCAACAGATCGCCTCCTGCCTTGCTGGCCGAATAGGGGCTGCGCGGGTCCAGGGGATCGCCCTCTGTGGAAAATCCTGTCTCCACACTTCCATAGACTTCATCGGTGCTCACGTGCAGGAACCGCGTGACCCCGGCCTGGCGCGCTTCATCCAGCAAAACCGCCGTGCCGATCACATCGGTCTTTGCAAAAGCGCCAGGCTCGACAATCGACCGATCCACATGGGTTTCCGCCGCACAATTGATCACGCCTTCGATCCGATGCTCTTTCATGACCTTCGCTACCGTCGGCGCATCGCAAATATCCGCCTGGACGAACGTGTAGCGCGGATGACCGACCACCTCGGTCAGGTTGTCGAGGTTGCCGGAATAGCGAAGGGCATCCAGATTGACGACCGAGTCCGACCCGTTGGCGAGCAACCGCCGGACCAGGTGCGATCCGATAAATCCCGCCCCGCCTGTCACCAGAATCCGCATCGCTATCGTCCCTTTTGCGTGACGGCAGGCTCGACGTCCAACTTGTTCGCACCCGTTTGGGCAACCAACTGATTGGCCAGCAACAGCGATTCGATCGTGCCCGCGTCGGTCCACCAGCCGTCCAGGATATCCCAGGTGAGTTGACCCGCCTGGATATAGGCATTGTTCACGTCCGTGATTTCCAACTCTCCCCGACCTGACGGCTTAAGCGTCTTGATGATGTCGAAGACTCGGGCATCGTAAAAATAAATGCCCGTCACAGCATAGCTGGATCGCGGATTGGCCGGCTTTTCCTCGATCTTGATCACCCGTTCCCCTTCCAACACGGGTACGCCAAACCGCTGCGGGTCCTTGACCTCCTTCAACAGAATCTTGGCCCCAACTTTCTGCTTGCGAAAAGCCTGTGCGGCACGCAACACATTCCGCTCGATGATGTTGTCGCCAAGTATGACGCAGACAGCCTCCCCTTCCGCAAAATGCTCGGCCAGCCGCAGGGCATCCGCAATACCGCCTTCACCTTCCTGGTAGGTATAGCCCAAATGCCGCAGCCCAAATTCCTTACCGTTCCCCAGCAGTCGAAGAAAGTCTCCCGCATTATTCCCGCCGGTGACGAGGAGAATATCCTGAATCCCGGCATTGACCAAGGTTTGGATGGGGTAGTAGATCATCGGCCGGTTGTATACCGGCAACAGATGCTTGTTGGTCACCTTCGTCAACGGATGCAG
>JBJTAZ010000006.1:0-3431 GCA_046091085.1 Nitrospiraceae bacterium | reverse complement strand
CGCCAGGTCCGCGCCTTGCAAAATCTGCGCGGGAGTGGGATGGTCGGCATTTTCTGGCATGTAGGTGGTCAGGCCGATGCTCGTCGTCAGGCGAAACGTGCGGGCCTGGTCGCCGAACCGATGCTGCATGACCGCCTCGCGCAGCCGCTCCGCGGCCGCGAGCGCGCCATCCTTGTCCACACGTGGTAACAGCCAGATGAACTCGTCGCCTCCGATCCGTCCCGCCAAGTCATAGCCCCGACATTGGAGTGTGAGGATGGTCGAAAAATCCTTCAAGATCAGGTCGCCCATGTCATGGCCGTACGTGTCGTTGGCATGCTTGAAATGGTCCAAGTCGATCATGGCGCAGGAGAGCGGGGAGTGAAACCGCTTCGATTCTTCCAGCGCCCGGGAAAGGGCGCCCAGTAAATGGCGCCGGTTGGGCAAGCCCGTCAGCTCGTCGTGCATCGCGTCGTGGGCCAGTTTTTCGCGATGACCCCGCTCGTGCTGCGCGAACTCGGCCAAGGCCCCGTAAAAGAGCGTCATGACCAGCAGGAAGGGGAGGCGGATCAAGAGCGTGCCAACCGGCATGGGTTTATGCTGGGTGACAAACAGAAATGCGCTGTACCCGAGGTAGGCGGCGCAGGTAATCGAGGCCAGAATCAAGGCACGCTTCAGGTTCCCGGCCGCGCCGGCAATCATGATAATTCCGAAATACACCACAAAAATGTCGGTACCGCTCGTGCCGGTGATGTAGAGCATGGCGGGTACGAGGAGGGTGTCAACGATGACCAACGTGGCCGGAATCGAATTGGGAGCGATGAGCTTCGGCAAGCCAAAGAGCAACAGCGCGTTACCGACGAGCAGGCCGAGAATCAGGATGATGGCGTCGCGGGCTTCGATGGCCGTCTCGGCGGTGGCGACGTGCGCGGACAAGACCACGACGACGAGCCACTGCATGAGGGGAATCGGCTTGAGGAACTTTTCAAGGGCATCGGCCATCCTGCACGCCGCCTCGCATATTCTGCGCAGTATTCTGTACTGTGGGTCGAAGATTTGTCAACGTGTTTGAGGGCCTCACCCCCTATGCATACGGGGCACTGTCTCATGAGACACTTGCGCCACAATACGTAGCGATGGAAGCCCCTGTTGTTCCGCGGATCGTCTGCTTCGGCGACAGCCTGACGTCCGGCTATCAATCGCCGACCATGGCCTTTCCCCAGGTTCTGGAGACGCCATACGGACAATTTCTGCAAGATCGCTTGAAAGAGAAGGCCTACGTCACCGTGAGTGGCCTGTGCGGGGAAACGACGGCGGAGATGGTCCAGCGGTTTGGCCGCGATGTTGTGGAGCGTCGCCCAACCTATGTCATCATCCTGGGCGGGACCAACGACTTGGGAGGATGGCGGGCCCCACGCGAGATCATGCGCCACTTGCTGGCCATGTACGAGCAGGCACAGAAAGCCGGCATCACGCCCGTCGGCGTCACCGTGCCTTCGATCCGGCTCGGCACATTCCCGGAGGGCCGCCCAATGTCGCCAGACCTAAAGGAAGCCAGGCGTCTGCTCGACGATCACCTGGACCGGCGACGCATTCTGAACCGCATGATCCAGGACTCCTGCGCGCGGGCCGCCTTGCCCTGCGTAGACCTCTTTGCCGCGACGGCGGAACCGGACAGTTGGCAATTGGCCGAAGCCTATTCCAACGACGGACTCCACCTGACGACTGAAGGCTATCAGCGCTTTGCTGAGTTGCTCTACGCGGAGGTCTTTGCCCCGGCGTTGGGCGACGCATGATTCAATCCATCGATGACCGGTCTTTCGACCGAACAATCGAGCAAGCCGGCAAACCGGTGCTGGTTGAATTCTGGCAGCCTGGGTGCGGCCAATGCGTGGCCCTGGGGAAGGAACTTGAATTGGTGCAGCAAGAGGCGGGGGACCGGCTGCTGATTCTCACGATGAACGTGCAGGAGAATTATCTGATCCCGGCCGAACTGGAGATTTCGTCGTTGCCCGCGTTGGCCCTCTACCGCAACGGCGCGTTCGACCGGTTCATCGGCGGGTTGGGCAAGAAGGAGGCAATCCTCCGGCAGCTCTCGCTCAGCGACGGTTAGAGTACTCGCCAGGCCCGCCCATCGCTTTGGATCAACCGATCGGCTTCGACCGGCCCCCAGGTGCCGGCCGTGTACTCCGGCAACCACCTGGCTCCTTGCGCTTTCCAGCCTTCCAAAATTCCCGTCACCCAGGCCCAGGACACCTCGACGGCGTCCCGCCGCATGAACCGCGACGCATCGCCGATCATCACGTCCAACAGCAGCCGCTCGTAAGCCTCCGGGGAGGGGGTCCCGAACACTTCGCTGTACTTGAAGCTCATGTCCACCGGATGGGTCTCGGCCCTGGTCCCGGGCATGCGCGACATGAGGCGAAGGGTCAGTCCCTCTTCCGGTTGAATCCGCAGCGTCAAGAGGTTCGGGGCTTGCGGTGTGGCCGGGTCGGCATTGAACAGAATCTGCGGAATTTCTTTGAACTGGACGGCAATCTCGCTGGCCCGTTTCGGCAAGGCCTTGCCGGTCCTGAGATAGAAGGGGACGCCGGCCCAGCGCCAGTTTTCCACGAAGCATTTGACGGCCACATAGGTCTCGATCAGGGACTCGGGAGAGACGCCGGCCTCCCGACGATATCCGGGCACGTCTTTCCCATGGGCCTTGCCCTGACTGTACTGGGCCCGCACGGTGAAACGCTCCACGTCTTTCCCCAGGATGGGACGCAGGCAGTGCAAGACCTCGATCTTGGAGTCTCGGACCACATCCGGATCGAGGGAATGGGGCGGTTCCATGGCGACCAGGCAGAGCAGTTGCAGCAGATGGTTTTGCACCATGTCGCGCAACGCGCCGGACTCCTCGTAATAGGTGGCCCTAGTGCCGACGCCTTCCGCCTCGCTGACCGTGATTTGCACATGATCGATGTACTTGTGGTTCCAGATCGGCTCAAAAATGCTGTTCGCAAACCGCAGCACCATGAGGTTCTGGACCGTTTCCTTGCCCAGATAATGGTCGATGCGAAAGATCTGGGACTCGTCGAAGACCTGCCCGGTCGTGGCGTTGATCGACCGGGCCGACTCCAGGTCGCGGCCGACCGGCTTTTCCACGATCACCCGGGAGTAGGGCTCGCCGTTTCGAATCGGCCGGACCAAGCCGGCTTGCTGCAAGCCCGTGCAGACCGGGGCGATCGATGTCGGGGGGATGGCCAGGTAAAAATTCCGGTTGCCTGGCAACTTGGCGGCGGCTTCAAGTTTTTCCGTCGCGGCCTTGATGGCATGATAGGACGTGGGTTCGTCGATCGCCGCCGCCTGGTAATGCAAATGCTTCTCGAAGTCGGCCCATTTCGAATCCAGCAGCGCCTGGCGGGAGAAGGTCTTGACCCCCTCGCGCGCGATCGCGCGGAA
This sequence comes from Nitrospiraceae bacterium, assembly GCA_046091085.1. Classification (GTDB taxonomy): domain Bacteria; phylum Nitrospirota; class Nitrospiria; order Nitrospirales; family Nitrospiraceae; genus SYGV01. The sequence goes on along the minus strand of JBJTAZ010000006.1, from coordinate 8 downwards.
TTCCTTGT
>JBJTAZ010000005.1:0-3791 GCA_046091085.1 Nitrospiraceae bacterium | reverse complement strand
CCCTTCTGAACCTCGTATCGATGCTCGTCTTTCTCGCGTTGTTTCTGCTGGTGCTGAATAAAAGCCGGGGCATTGGAACCGGGCGCTACGATGCGTTTTTGATCCCATCCGTCTCCTTGCTCGTGCTGGTGACCATTGCATTTCTGTTTTTTCCGCCCACCATGCTCGGGTCGGTCATTTATAATGGGATTTTCGTCGCGGTGTTGGCCATACTTGTGGCTGAGCACCTGTCGGCTAACCGCTCCTGGCATCAACGGAGCACGGTTCTGTGCTTCGTGGTGGGCATTGGTGGATGGCTCTATTATCAGACGCTCTCGACGACCTACGGCCTGCTGAAGCTGGCCGCAGCCCCTCCGCGCGTGCACGAAGTCAGTCGGATCGGCGAGGCCCTCATGGTCGTGGCCAGCATTTTGGTGTTCTGGGCTTACGGCGCGACGCCCCTCTGGACCAGCAACAAGCGGCAGCGCCGCCGCGCTGCCATCTTTGCCTTGGTCGGCGGCAGCGTCTTTCTCGGATTGCTGGGCCTCGACTATCTGCTGGGGCTCTACGATCCTGCCGTGGCGGAAAGCGTTCGAAAGACCGGCGAAGGGATCGGCTGGATCTTTCAAATGGGCATGGGCTACACCTTTTACCTGCCGTTCGCCTTTTATGTCGCCGGCCTGTTGTGCTGGAGCTATACGGTCATCAAGTTGCTGACCATCGGGCGACTGGCTGGGTACGGGTTAGGATTGATGTTCATCGCCGGCTATGCCTTGCAACTGTCGCATTTGACCCTCAGGGTGGTGCTCGGACTGATGCTGTTGAATCTGGACAAGCGCCGGGGCTTGGCGCCGGCCAGCGAGGCGATGCTTGAAGAGGGGTTGCTTCCGCAGCCGCCGCAGACGTTGCTTAGTGAACGAACCTAAACGAAACAGGTAGGATGGTGCGATGAGTGAACAGGAACCCACGATAGCGACGGACGCCGGCGGCGCTGCCGTCGAACAACCGGAACCGCAGCTAACCCCCGATGAGGAGATCGCCGAGCTGGAGAAGTTGCTGGGCGAGGAACCGGACGACTTTCAAGCCCGCTGCCGCCTCGGGGAGCTGTACTTCAGCAAGGGCCGGATGGACGATGCGCTCACGGAGGTGAAAAAGTCCATCGAGATGGCCGAGGTGCTTCGGGAGGAAATGAACCGCTCGCTGGCCATGTACTACTCGAACTTGGGCACCATCTATGCCACCAAGAACATGGTGGATGAGGCGGAGGCGCAATTCAAAAAGGCGCTGGAGGTCCACGCCTACGACGTGCTCGCCCTGTTCAACCTCGGACGCGTCTACTGCGAGAAGCGGCAGTTCATGGAGGCGAAATCCTATTATGAACGGTTGGTCGAAGTGACATCGGACGATCCCATTGCCTGGTACAATCTTGGCGGCGTCTACGTGGAGCTGGATAATCCGGCGGTCTCGGATTACAACACCATCGATATGGCGATGCAGTGCTATCTGCGAACCCTCGAACTCGACCCTCAGCACCTGGATGCCAGCTTCAAGCTCATGGATATCGCCCTCAACCACAAGAAGACCGACCTGGCCATCAAAGTGATGGAGGATGCGGTCGAACACAATCCGGATGAGCCGCTCGTCTACTACAATCTGATCAGCGCCTACGAGAAGTGCAAGATGTTCGAGCAGGCGGAGCAAGCCAGGCAGAAACTCAAGGACCGCTTCGCCAAGCGGACGAAGGAAGCGGACAAAGGTTAGCCGGCGTTCATTCTGAAAGAGAAAGGGGCACCATGTTTGGGAGCCTTGGGTTTACCGAGTTGATTTTGATCCTGGTCATCGTGCTGATCATCTTCGGCGCGGGCAAGTTGCCGCAGCTCGGAGAGGGGCTGGGCAAGGCGATCAAGGGGTTCAAAAAGTCCGTCCACGAAGCGGATGCCATCGCAGCGGACGCGCAGGCGCAAGCGCAGGTGGCCGCCCAGGCGCAAGGCCAGGCCCAGCAGATCCCCGCGCAGGGCCAGGCTGCCGGCGCACCGCCGCCCACGGCGGTGCCCGAACAGTCTGCCGTGCCTCCCCCGCCTTCATCAAAGGCCTAGCAGGTTCCTCGTCTCGCGGACTGGCGTCGATCGCGTGCGCGGTGTGGTGTGGGCAGAGCCGTTTGGCCGCTGGAAGGAGTGAGTCATTATGGAAACCGGGGTCGTCCTGCCGGTCGGCTACATCGAAACCTTTGCGGGGAACGGTAAGGCCCGCAGCACGGGAGACGGCAAGCGGGCGGTCAAGTCCGGCATTCCACTCCCGCACCATGCGGCGCTCGACAAAGATGAGCGCTACCTCTACTTCGCCGAATCCGGATCGGACCGGGTCCGGCGCGTCGACTTACGCGAAGGGACGATCCATAATTTTGCCGGGATCGGAGAAACCTGCTACAGCGGGGATTCGGGCCTGTGCGGGGAGGCCGGTCTCTATCTGCCGCTCGGCGTCGCGTTCGACTCCCGCAACGACCTCTACATCTGCGATTCGGGCAGCAACCGGATCAGAAAGGTCGACCACGAGACCGGCATCATTACCACCGTCGTCGGAACGGGGCAGTTCGGTTTCAACGGCGATGGTCCGGCCCTGGACGTCAACCTGACCTATCCGGCGGCGCTCACCTTCGACGCGAATGACGTTCTGTACATTGCGGACACCCAAGCCCACCGGGTCCGCCGCTATGACCCCAGAACCGGCCAGGTGACGACGATCGCCGGAACCTGGTCCGCCGAGGATGATGCGCGCGAGCAGCCGTTGGTGGCGAGAAATCTGGTGGTGCTGTCCGGCGATTCGATCGGCATTGATTTCAGCGACGACCACGGATGGCTGAGGCCGGAATGCTCGGACGGCCTGGACCTGTCCTTTTACTTGGACGACGGCCGATCCGCCTTGGACGCCAGGCTGTACGATTTGGTCGGGATCGCCGTGGATGCCGAGGGCCACGTCTATGTCGTCGATAAGGGGAGTAACCGCGTTCGGAAGATCGACGGCCGAAGCGGGATGATTTCCACCATCGCCGGGATCTGCCGGTATGGATTTGACGGCGATGAGAAGCCCGCAGTCAAGGCCATGCTGCATGCGCCCGAAGCGGTGGTGTTCGACCCGGCAGGAAACATGTACATCTCGGATACGATGAATCACCGTGTCAGGAAGATCGATAAGGCGACCGGCATCATCACGACCGTGGCCGGAAACGGGGACAGCGGGTACGAAGACAAAAACATGGGCGGCTGGGGGGCCGCTCAGTTCGTCGCCAAGGAAAGCGCCGGCATGATCAAGCACGGCGACGGCATGCTGGCAGTGGAGGCGGTGGTCAATTCGCCGGTCGGGCTGGCGCTCGACTCGCAAGGCTTTCTGTATATCTGCGAGCGCGGCGAGAACAAGATTCGGCGCGTCAAGCTGTGGTGATGCTCCGTATCCGGCTGGCAGGGCGGTTCATCCGTCCGTGAGCGCTGCGGTGCGTCCGCAAGGGTTGTTGATCGGGAGACGAGGCGTCGGTATGGCGCAAGGCAAAGGGGCTGGCAGCCGGGTGACGTCGATGGTGCCTCTGTTCGCCGGGCTCCTTGCCGGCGCGGCAGTGCTCGGGTGGCTGGGTATTCCCGTCGTCAGCTCCGAAGGCCTGTTCGTTCGTTCCCACCTGATCGCCGGCGAGGTTCCCTCCGCTCCGGACGACCCGGCGTGGGAGAAAATTCCACCGCTGACGTTGCCGTTGAGCGGGCAGGTGATCACCAGGCCGGTGTGGCCGGAACCCAGCGCCAAGGCTCTGGGCGTCCGCTCTGTAC
>JBJTAZ010000004.1:0-11770 GCA_046091085.1 Nitrospiraceae bacterium | reverse complement strand
CTCGTCCTGCACTAGGGGTGTCTTCTTAGCCATGCTGATCGAATCCTCCGTCCTCTCAATCGTGTCTGTTGTGCCGCCAAACTTGAGCGACGCCAGTTTAGTGGAGACTCCTCTCGGCTGTCAACCGAAGAGCAGCCCGATGAAAATCTTGTCGGAAATACGGTGTGCCCGGCAGTTCAGACGCGGCGCTTTTCGGAGGTGAGATTGCCGACCCGCCGCTCGCGTCGCCCGAGCATCACATCGCCGGGATAGAGCGGCACGCTTCGGGTCTTTCGAACGTCATATCCGGCGCCCAATCGACCCTGTTCAATACGATTGCCCAGAACACCCAGCTCTTTGTGTTCATCAAGCGAGACGGAGAAGCCGTGCTCACCGACGACCTCCAGCGACACGGCCGACAGCCCCCCTTCCGCCATTCCCAGTTTGCGGGCTGCGGCATAGGACAGATCCAGAATACGTCCGCTCACATAGGGGCCACGGTCATTGATCCGCACTCGGACTTGCTTGCCATTTTCCACGTTCGTCACGCGAACAACCGTGCCAAGCGGAAGCGTCCGATGGGCTCCGCTCAGCGACTCCATATCAAAGATCTCGCCGCTGGCCGTCACCCACCCATGGAAATCTTCTCCATACCAAGAGGCGATCCCCCGCTCTTTCATCCCGACATCCAGATCGGCTTGCCCTTTGGGCAAACATGTGCAAGCCGTCGCCAGCACACCGCATAAAATTAGCAACCAACTGGTTTTCACAAAACGGGTCACGTTCTTCATGTCCTCCCTCTATTCCCCCCCCACATAACCGCCCAGGCAGGCACACCCTCGGTTAAGGCTGAAGGAAGACCGGGCCTACTTTGAACCTGGCAGCGCGCTATGCTCAGTGATATTGGAGATTATGGAAGATAACCGAGGAAGCAGGAGGGTAACAGATGAAAGCCTGACTGTCAAGCGCCCCCATGAAAGCTTAATTACTGATTACTTTCAAATAGTTATATAACTCTAGCAGGATGGATTTTCAGGAGGGCTCAAGTTTGAGGAACAAAGCTCCGAGTGGGGGAAGGGTCAAAACAATAGAATGGGGTTGGCCATGGCAGGCAATTGATTCGGCGATGACTCCGCCAAGATTTCCAAGATTACCTCCTCCGTAACCTGTTGAATCACTATTGATTAATTCTCTATACCGCCCGGAAACCGGTACGCCAATTCGGTAGGCATACCTCGGCACTGGGGTCAGATTATAGACGCAAACCAGATACTGACCATCTCGGCTACGCCGAAGGAAGGCTACGACTGACTGATCCGCGTCGCCGAAGTCAATCCATTGGAATCCAGTCCAATCAAAATCTACCTGGTGTAGGGCCGGCTCGTCACGATACAACCGGTTGAGGTCTCGAATATACCGTTGGAGCCCAGCATGGTGACCATATTGCAGTAAGTGCCAGGACAAGCTGGTATCATGGTTCCATTCGGCCCACTGGCCGAATTCTCCTCCCATGAACAGCATCTTCTTCCCCGGATGGCCGTACATATAGCCGTAGAGGGCCCGTAAGTTGGCAAACTTCTGCCAATCGTCACCCGGCATTTTGGCCAGCAACGCCCCCTTCCCATGGACCACCTCGTCATGAGAAAGGACCAGGACAAAGTTCTCGGTAAAGGCATACACCAACCCGAACGTCAGCTTGTCCTGATGGTACTTGCGATGGACCGGATCCAAGCGGAAATAGTCCAGCATGTCGTGCATCCAGCCCATGTTCCACTTGAAACCAAACCCCAACCCTCCAACGTAGGTGGGACGCGACACCCCCGACCAGGCGGTAGACTCTTCCGCAATGGTCAGCACGCCCGGGAAGTCCCGGTGAATGACCTCGTTAAACTCCTTGAGAAACCCCACCGCCTCCAAATTTTCATGGCCGCCAAATTGGTTGGGGATCCATTCTCCCGGCTGGCGGGCATAGTCCAGATAGAGCATCGAGGCCACCGCATCCATGCGCAGCCCGTCGATGTGATATCGGTCCAACCAGAACAAAGCGCTGCTCAGCAAAAAGTTTCGTACCTCCACGCGTCCGAAGTTGAAGATTCGACTGTGCCACTCCGGATGATAGCCGGATCGGGGGTCGGCATGGTCATAGAGGTGCGTCCCGTCGAACCAGGCCAAGGCATGGGGGTCATCGGGAAAATGAGCGGGCACCCAGTCCATTAGGACCCCGATGCCGGCCTGATGGCAGGCATCCACGAAGGACATGAAGTCCTGTAGCGACCCGTAGCGGCTGGTCGGGGCAAAGTACCCGGTCGTCTGGTATCCCCAGGACCCGTCGAACGGATGCTCGGTCACCGGCATCAATTCCACGTGAGTAAAGCCCAAGTCCGCCACATAGGGGATAAGCTTGGCAGCCAACTCACGGTAGGTCAGCCAGCGATCGCCCTCTTCCGGAACCCGCATCCAGGATCCCAGGTGCACTTCGTAGATGGACAGCGGCGCCGATAGCGGGTCCCGGCCTGCGCGGGCGGACATCCAGGCATCGTCCTGCCAACCATAGCCATCCAGGCTCCGGACGATGGAGGCGGTCTTGGGGCGCAGCTCCGCTGAAAAGGCATAGGGATCGGCCTTCAGAAACGGCACGGTCTGCTCGCGCGAACGAATCTCATATTTGTAGGTTGTGCCCTCGGCTAGCTCCGGAATGAACAGCTCCCACAAACCGGTCTGGCCGCGACTGCGCATGGCATGCCGGCGCCCCTCCCAGCCGTTGAAGTCTCCGACTACGCTGACCCGCATGGCATTGGGCGCCCAGACCGCGAACCGAACGCCGGCCACGCCGTCGAGCCGCACCAAATGCGCGCCCATCACATGATAGGCCCGATAATGGCGGCCTTCCGTCAGCAGATGTAAATCGAAATCCGTGAGCAAGGGAGGAAAGGCATAGGGATCATGCCGGTCGGCTACGGTCCCCCAACGCTCCGCCACCCGCAGCGTGTACCGACAGGCATCGGCCAGGCGCGGCACCCTTGCCTCGAAAAGCCCCGCCTCGTGGACGGACGTCATCGGAATAGGCCGGCCATCCTCCCCTTCCAACACAAGACTGGCCGAGAGCGCTTCCGGCAAAAAGGCCCGAACAATCGTGGCGGGCGATCCATTGTCCGAGATCGGATGGGGCCCCAGAATGACAAACGGGTCCCAATGCTCCGATCGAACCAACCGTTCGATATGTTCGTGGAGATCATCCATCGCAAGCACTCTAGCGCATCCTGCCCGCCGAGGCAACGAAGGGCCGTCCTTGACACCACCGAACGGCTCTCATACTATCCGCGTGAGGCTGGCGTCACATGACAGTGCCTACGTAGGACGATCATGCTGTTTAGCGGATCAACAGAACTCATCAAACTACTGACCGCCTTTGGGCTGTTTGTTGCGATCCTGGCGGTCGCCATGACGGTTCGCGGCCTCTTGTTCCGCACTCTGGTTCGATGGGCCCGCGCCACCGACACACAAGCCGACAAGATCGTCGCGCAGAACTTGCGGTGGCCGTCCATTGCTTGGTGCCTGCTCATCGCCTTGTATGTCGCACTGGACCAAGCACACCTTCCGCCACGCCCGGCAGCCCTCACGCTCAAGATTGTGTATGGGTTGCTGGTCCTGTCGGTGACCGCCGCCGTGGCGAACTTGGCTGGGACAGCCCTGAAGCATGCCCTGCAAGAACGCCACCTCCCCATCCCGGCCACCGGGCTCTCCTTCACGGTCTTTAAGGTGTCGATCTGGACCATGGGCCTGCTGGTCCTCCTGGGCAGCCTGGGCGTCTCCGTGACTCCGATCCTGACGGCACTGGGCGTAGGCGGATTGGCCGTCGCCCTGGCGCTCCAGGAAACCCTGTCGAATTTCTTTGCCGGCATCCATTTGTTATTGTCGCGGCCGATCCGCGTCGGCGATTTCGTCAAACTGGAAACCGCCCAGGAAGGCTACGTGGTGGACATCGGATGGCGCTCGACCAAGCTGCGCACGTTGCAGCATAACATCGTCGTGGTTCCGAACAGCAAGATGGCCCAATCCATTCTGATCAATTATTCGATGCCGGAACAGCGTCTGGCCATGCCGATAACCATCGGCGTCAGCTACGACGCGGATCCGGACCAAGTCGAGCGGGCATTGCTGGATGAGGCCCAAGCCGCAATCGGACCGATCCCGGGTCTGCTCGCCGACCCAGCGCCAACCGTCCGGTTCGTGCCGGGATTCGGAGACTCGTCTCTGAACTTCACCCTCACGTGCCACGTGCGGGAATTCGAAGACCAGGCGATAGTCCAACACGAGCTCCACAAACGCATTCTCAAACGATTTCGACACGACGGCATCGAGATTCCGTTCCCGCACCGAACCGTGCACCTGATCGCCGATCGCGCAGCCGCCTCCGCCAGCCACACGGAAGCCGCACGGTGATGGAACAGCACCGTCAACATGAGCGTGAGTTGGCCACCAAGGCCATCCGCATCGGATTCGCCATCAGCCTCGGCGCCCTCCTCATCGCTGTCTTCAGCCCGTTCCTGTCCATCATCGCCTGGGCGGCGGTCCTCTGTTACGCGCTCCACCCGCTCCACAAAAAGGTGCTCCGCCTGACAAAGGGCCGCAAAACCGGGGCCGCCCTGCTCATGTGCCTGATCCTGACCGTCGGCTGCCTCCTGCCGATCGCCTCCCTGTCCTTTCTCCGGCTGGACGAACTGACAAAAACCTACACGATCGTCGCCACCGTGATCGAGAAGGAAGAAGGGTTGCTGGAGGGAGGCTGGCGCGAGCTCCCCCTGGTCAAGCCGGCCATCAAGCGGATGGAGGAATACGAGCGGATCACCGGCAAGGATCTCCGGGCCACCCTCGCCAACAACCTCACCGAATTCGGCGCGACACTCGTGCAGCAGATCACGCTGGTGGCGACAAACGCCCTGCTCGGCCTGTTCGAACTGGGCTTCATCCTGCTCTGCGCCTTTTTCTTTTTCCGTGACGGGGCGGACTGGGTGGCTCGCGTCCAGGCACTGCTGCCGTTTTCACGCAAGCGGCAGGAATTGGTTATCCAACGGTTCGACGACGTCGTGATCGGCTCGATCTATGGCAACGCCGCCGTGGCGATCATGGTCGGAATCGTCGGAGGGCTTTCGTTCTTCGCCACGGGGCTGCATGGGCCGGTCCTGTGGGGCACGGTCATGGGCATGCTCGCCTACCTGCCCGTGGCAGGGGCAGCTTTGATCTGGGTGCCCGGAGCCCTGTACTGGTTCTTTCAGGGGGCCTATGTGGAGATGGCGGTGATCTGCGTGGCGGGTGCGATCATTGCATTTATTGACCACGTCGTCCGAAACCTGCTCGTGGCCAGCCGGGTCCAACTCCATCCTTTGCTGGTCCTCTTCAGCGTACTGGGCGGACTGAAACTGTTTGGGCTGCTGGGACTAATCGCCGGCCCTCTCGTGGCGGCCCTGGCCAGGACGATGTTGGAAGATTACGGTAGGGTGCGGCAGGAAGAGGCTCGCTCGGCTACGACGGAACATCCGTCGTAGCCGAGCGGTGTGCCTGGAAAGAAACCGGGCTTACTTCAACCGAAGCTGGCCGTTCTCAACCTTGGTGACTTCGACGAACTTGTCCAAGCTCGCGGTCAGCGTCTCGCCCAATAAATCCTGCACGTCATCCGGGCTGAACCAGAACACCCGCTGAGTCCCGTCCCCGATGATCGTCATACGCACCAGGCTGCCGTCCGCGTTGTTACGCCCCTGAATCGCCACCCTGGTATGGACGGTGATCTCGGTGTTGAACACCTTGCTCTCGGCATCCCCCTGGAAGCTGGCAAGCGAACCGGAGAAGGTGACGTTCGGGCTGCCACCGCCTACCGTCCAACCGCGGCGCTTGAAATAGTCGCTCATGATCGTTTCGAGTACATCTTCCGGCTTGCCGCCCGGCACCACAAAGGTCGTCTCGCCACCCCACAAATGATGCCGCACGCCAACCTGGCTCTTGTCGGCACGCGTATCCTCGAAATTGGCGACGCTGACGGTCAGGCTATCCGCCTTCTTGGTTGGTCCAGGCATCGCTTGCACATTCAACGTCACGGTTTCCTTCGTGGCGCACCCCGCCATCGACATCAGCCCCACGGCACAGCCCACCAGCATAATGTTGCGACCTGTCACGTCAGACCTCCTCTAGTAGCAGCCACGCGGAGCGCCGACCCATCATGGGAGCCGGCATCCCCTCACTGGGCTGAAAAATGCGCCCGCCGATTTTTCTGCCAGCACTCTTGATTGTGTTCGGTGCAAAACGGCTTCTCTTTCCCGTAGCTTGTCACTTGGATCTGAGACACGGATACACCGAGATCCGCCAAATACTTCTTGGCCGCTTGAGCCCGCCGCTCTCCCAACACCAAATTGTACGCCGACGTCCCGCGCTCATCGCAGTGGCCGGCGATCACGAGTTTCCAGCCGTTTCCCCCCTTGAGGAGGCGGGCATTGGCATCCAAGATCGGACTGGCGTCTGTCCGGATCGAAAACTTGTCAAAGTCGAAGAACACATCGGCCAGATCAGTCAGGCTGGAGACCGAAGCCGGAGCGGCGGCGGCCGGCTGTTCTGCAGCCTTCTCGGCCGGCTGCTCCGCCACACGGACCTCTTCCTTCGGTTCAGCGACGGTCGGAGCTGCAGCCTGTTTCTCGACTTTTTGGCCGGGAACCATGGCTTGATCCTGCGTCGCCACTTGCACGCTCTTGCTGCATCCACCCATCGCCACCAAGCCGCACAGACCCAGGGTCATCACACTGATACGGTCGTATGATCGTCTGTTCATCGGTCCACTCCTTACGTTATCGGACGTGAATGGACCGGGCCACAAGCCCGTCGCCCTGTTTGACATAGGTTAAATCCACTGATTCGCCCGCCTTGAGTTCATTCAAGCCAACTGCCTGCTTGCCGCGCAGGACTTTCGTGTCTGCTCCCACCGTAGCCCCGACGATCAGTTCGTCCTTGGCTCCCTTCATGGTCTTGACCACGATGGTATTGGGGCTGTCCTGTATGTTGACTGCGATGACTTCTCCCCGCACCGTCCTGGCCGCCATCTTGGATTCCGCACTGACAGACGGCGTCGCAGCACACAGGACCGCCAGCCCCATCACCACCCCCCAGCTCCAGCGCACGTACGTTCTCGTGTGTGTCATGATGCGTCCCTCTCTCCGAGCTTTACTCAAAGCTTCCTGCTAAACGATGAAGTAACTATAGCAGGTTTTCCCACCTCGGCAACAGAGCAAAGAGAAAAGAGGACGCTCATCCGAAATGCCCGGCAGCCTGCGGCCCTTGACTGCCCAGCAGTGAGTGGCTAATATCCGACGAGCAGTGCCATGCACCGGGTTTGCTTCGGACACAGAGGGTCCTGCCGCGCACAGCAGAGCCGGGAACATCCGCGCACGTCCGTCAGCCCATTACCTTCATCATCGCATGATCGACGCACAGAACATCACGAAGCGGTACGGCGACCACACGGCCATCGAACGGGTGACTTTCTCGGTGGGCACGGGTGAAGTGTTGGCCTTTCTCGGGCCGAACGGCGCCGGCAAAACGACCACCATGCGCCTCCTGACCTGCTTCATGCCGGCCACCGAGGGATCCGCGCGTGTGGCCGGTTTTGACTGCTTCGAGCAGCCGCTCGAGGTCAAGCGCCGTATCGGCTACTTGCCTGAGACCCCGCCGGTCTATCAGAAACTGACTGTTGCCGAGTACCTGACGTTCACGGGCCGGCTGAAGGGCATGGGCCGCGCGGACCTGAGCCGCTCGCTGGACCGCACCATCGAGCGGCTGTCGCTGGGGGACGTGCGGCACCGTCTCATCGCCAACCTGTCCCGAGGCTACAAGCAGCGGGTGGGCCTGGCCCAGGCCCTGCTGCACGATCCGCCGGTCTTGATCCTGGACGAACCGACCGTCGGTCTGGACCCGAAACAAATCATCGAAATTCGCGAATTGATCAAGAGCCTGGCCGGCGAGCATACGGTGATTCTCAGCACGCACATCCTCCCGGAGGCCACCGCGGTCTGCCAGCGCGTCGTGATCATCAGCGGGGGCAAGATCGTGGCGGTGGATACGCCGGAACGGCTCTCGGCGCGGCTGCGCCAGTCGGATAAAATCAGCGTCACCGTCAAAACGCCCCCGCCGGACCTGGCCGACCGCTTTCGCTCGCTACCCGGCGTCTTGAGCGTCTTCGAGCCGACGGAGTCCGGCGCATTCCTGCTTGAGTGCGAACTGGGCCGCGACCTGCGGGACGACATCGCCCGCCTGGTTGTGACGCAAGGCTGGGGACTGCTGGAACTAAAAGCCCTGTCCTTGACGCTCGAGGACGTCTTCCTGCGCCTCACGCAGCACGAAGAAGGCCTGCCAGCCACGGGCGCCATAGAGGAGACCGCCCAGCCATGACACCGGTCGGCGCCATCGTCGCCAAAGAGTTGCGGGCCTACTTCGTTTCCCCGATCGTCTACGTCGTGGGATCGGTGTTCCTGCTGATCTTCGGCGTCCTGTCCTATCTTGCGGTTGTCAACGCGGGAGCCCAGGCGGTTCGGCTGATGCAAATTCAGGGGGCGGCGGCGCAGCTCAACCTGAACGATCTCGTGTTTCGCCCGACATTCTACAGCATCGCGATCATTCTGCTGCTGATCCTTCCGCTCCTGACCATGCGGCTGTTCGCCGAGGAACGCAAACTGCGCACCTTCGAGCTCCTGATGACCTCGCCGATCGGCATCAACGAGATGGTCGTGGGCAAGTTTCTCGGTGCCTATGCGATTTTTCTTGGCCTGCTGGGCCTGAGCGGCATCGTCCCGCTGATCCTGTCCCTGTATAGCAGCTTCGACTGGAACCCGGTCCTGACCGGCTACCTGGGCTTGGCCCTGCTCGGGGCGCTATTCATCGCCACCGGCGTGCTGGCCTCCACCCTGACCGAGAATCAGATCGTCGCCGCGTTTTTGAGCTTCGGCTGCTTGATTCTCGTGTGGCTCCTGGGTGGGGTCGGCACGGTGCTCGGCGACAGCCCCCTGGGCAACATCCTGTCCTATCTCTCCTTCATCGAACATTACGACCGGCTGGTCCGCGGCCTCGTGGACACCAAAGACCTGATCTACTATGCCAGCGGCTTGACCCTGATGCTCTTCCTGGCCCACCGCGTCGTCGATTCCCAACGCTGGAAATGAAGGGGATGCCGGGAGCACTCGCATGAACCGATGGGCCTCATCACTCGGCCTCGTGGGCGCCGGGCTGGCGGCCGGCGGCTTTATTGCCTACACGCTGGCCCCCAACACACTCTGGCTCGTCACCCTCTGTGAAGGACTGGCGTTGATCTGCCTGGCGGTGTTTTTCGTCGCGCGGTTCGAGGCGTTCAAAGCCTTCTCCACCCGCCGCTCCACCCGCCTGGGTGCCAACAGTCTCCTCATGGTGTTGCTCTTCACCGCCATCCTGGGCATCGTGAACTTTCTCGCAGCGCGCCATACCGTCCGATGGGACCTGTCCGAGACCCAGCACTTCACGCTGGCGCCGCAAACCCACCGCGTCCTGCACGGGCTCACCCGCGAGGTCAAGGTCACCGTCTTCTCGCAGGAGCGAAGCCCGTCATTCAACACCTATAAGGACTTGCTGGAGAGCTATAAACAGGACAGCGACAAGCTCAAGGTGGAATTCGTGGACCCGGAACGAAAACCCGGCGTCGCCCGCCAATATGGCGTCACGCGTTTGGACACCGCCGTCATTGAAAGCGGCCCGCAAACGACCAGAGTAACGGCCCCCTCCGAAGCCGAATTGACCGGAGCGCTGATCCGCGTGGCCAAAGACGGTAAAAAGCGCATCTTGTTTCTGGAAGGGCATGGCGAGCGCGGCATTGCGGACCAGGAGCGGAACGGCATGGCCCTCGCCAAAGAAGCCTTGACCAAACAGGGTTACGAGACGGTCTCCCTCTCCCTGCTCCAGACCACGGCCGTGCCGGAAGGCACGGCGGTCCTCGTCATGGCCGGGCCGCAGAGGCCCGTGACCCAGGACGAGAAGGACCGCATCGCCACATATGTCGCGGCCGGCGGACGGCTCTTGGTCCTGCTCGACCCGGAGAGCCAGGCTGGTCTGGACGACCTCCTGCGGCAATGGGGCGTGGAAGCGGGGCAAGGCGTGCTGGTGGACATGCAGGACCGGCTGGCGCAGGGCGACCTGACCTCCTTGATGGTCCGCACCTTCACCGAACACGAAATCACCCAGGATTTCAATTTCGCCGTCCTGTTCCCGGTCTCCCGGCACCTCATCTTCCACGAAGACACAGGCAAGGACTGGGACTTCGTCCCGCTGGCTCGCACCTCGGCCCGAAGCTGGGCGGTCAAGAACCTGAAGGGCAACGTGCTGACCTTGAACGAGAAGAACGACATCCCAGGACCCTTGCCCTTGGCCGCAGCCATCACGCCCAAAAAACCGCAGGAGGAAGGGAAGCCGCGCGCCGCCATCGTGATCGTGGGGAATTCCTCCTTCGCCAGCAACACCTATTTCAACTTTCCCGGCAACAGCGATTTCCTCCTCCATGCCCTGGGATGGTTGGCCGAAGAGCGGGAGCTGATCTCAATCGCCCCGAAAGAACCGGCATTCCGCCCCTTCATTCCCAACGCGATGCAAGAGCGCTTGCTGCTCTATGTCCAGGTGTTCTTCCTGCCCGCCCTGACCTTCCTCTGGGGCATGGCCGTGTGGAGAAAACGGCGCCGGCTGTAACAGCCATGAAGAGCGTCTGGATCACAGTGGCGATGGCGGTGGTGTTGGGGGGGCTGGGAGCCTACCTCTACTTCGTCGAACTGCCCTCGGAACGGACCAAGACCGCCACTGAGACCCAGGACAAGAAACTCCTGTCTTTTGAAGAGCAGGACATCACCGGGCTCACCGTCAAGACCGAGGTCGGTGAAGTCGTCCTGGTACCGGACGAGAAGCGCGCCTGGAAAATCACCGCCCCGCTCGCCACCGATGCCGACTCCCGCGAAGTCGAGGCGCTCCTGCGGGCCCTTGTCCTGGGTAGAATTTCCCGGGTGGTGGAGGAACAAGCAGCGGCGCTAGGGCCTTTCGGTCTGGAGAAGCCCGCAACGGTCCTCACCGTGACCGCCGGCTCGCGTGTGGAAACCCTGTCGGTCGGCGGCAGCGGACCGATCTCCTCCACCCTCTACGCCATGCGAGCCTCGGATAAAAAAATACTGCTGACCAACCTGGCGCCCAAAGACGTGCTGAACAAAACCCTGCTGGCGCTCCGCAAGAAGGAAGTGCTCCGAGTGGATCAGGCCAAAGCCGACCGCCTTCGCCTCGCCTACCCGGCCAGCGAACTGGTCTTGTACCGGACGGAGCAAGGGGGACAGGCCGGCCCCGCGGCCGGACAGGGCAAGAAAACCTGGATGCTGCGCTACCCGATCGAAGCCGCCGCCGACCAGGCGGAAGTCAACAATCTGTTGATCAAGATCGAAAGCCTGAAGGCGCTGGGCTTCGTGGACCAGGGCCCACAACACGATGCCTTGCTGCAGAAACTGACGAAGCCGGACGCGAAGATGACCCTGCGCGCGGACGGGGTGGACCAGACCGTGAAGCTCTATCAGCTGGACCCGGCCACCGGCGAGGCCTACGCCGTCACGACGGCTGACGCGCCCATCTACCGGATCAACCCGCTGGTGATCAAGGACCTGACCAAGGAGCTGTTCACGCTCCAGGACAAACGGCTGCTGGGCGTGCCCATGGACGAACTCGCCATGCTGACCGTGAAAACCAGGGACCAGCAGTACAC
>JBJTAZ010000003.1:0-2513 GCA_046091085.1 Nitrospiraceae bacterium | reverse complement strand
CGCCCGCCGCCAGCACGGAGAGGGTCGGCTCGATTGCCGAGGCCAGGTCCACGCCGAAGATCCCCAGCGGACACTGGATCAGCCGCATCCCGTAAATCAAATAGGTCGGCGCTCCGGCGAAGAACGAGGCCAGGATTGTGCTGACCGTGATGTTGATTTGCGTCACCGACATGCCCAACAGCGACGGCACCAGCAACGTCCCGATCCGCCTCACGCCCGGATGGCCCGGTTCGAACCGCCAGCCGAACATGAACCCGCGCGTGCGGAGCCCCGGAATTTGCATCACGAACTGGGCGGCGCCGCCCAGCACCACCCCGACGGCCACGCCCAGAATCGGCTCGCTCAACAGCGGCGAGAGGAACAGAGCCGCGGCGATCGTACAGACATTGAACAGCACCGGCGAAAAGGCCGGCGCCGCAAAGGCCTTCAACGAATTCAACACGCCCATGGCCAGGGCCGCCAGGCTGATGAACAAGAGGTAGGGAAACATGATCTGGGTGAGCAACGTGGTCATGGCGAGGCGCGATGGGTCCCGGTGAAACCCCGGCGCCAGCAGCCAGACGATCGCCGGCGAGGCCAGGATGCCGAGCACCGTGATTCCGGTCAGGATCGTCAGCAACGTCGTGAAGACCGCGCTGGCCAGTTCCCAGGCGTCCCGCTGCTCGCGCGTGGCGTGGTATTCGGTGAAGACCGGAATGAAGGCGGAGGACATGGACCCTTCGGCGAAGAGTTCGCGCAGCAGGTTCGGAATCCGGTACGCGACGAAAAAGGCGTCGGCGGCCGGCGTCGCGCCGAACAGACGGGCCAGGACCATATCGCGGATGAATCCGAGGATGCGGCTGGAGAGGGTGGCGACGCCGATCAGCCCGGCGGCACGGACCACCGTATGGTTCTCGTCCTGGGCTGGAGGCGCTGCTGCCTGGGGGCCGGCCGAATCTGGCATCGCGGCGGATTGTACCGGAAGCCACGAGGCGAATCCACTGGCCTGCAAAGATGTTCGGCGCCGTCGCCCCGTCTGATGTAACCTTTACTCTATCGGGAACGACTCAGCTCTATACGAGAGAGGCGGAATGGGCCGGCCGGCCGTTCCACACAACGACAGGTCACGCGAACTGCGCCGAGCAGAGGAGGAAGAGGACCATGAACAGGATGAAACATCTATGGTGGGCCATGGTGCTGGCTCTGACGTTCTCCGGTGTCGCCCAGGCTGACGAGCCGCAGGGCCGGCATGAGTCCGGACACGAAAAGATGGGGTGCGGCGACGGAGGGCACGAGCGCGGCGGACATGGCCATGGGATGGGCGGCCACCACAACCGCGCCGGGCACTTTCTCCATCATCTCATCAAGCACCAGAAGGAGCTCGGCCTGACGGACGAGCAAGTCGCCAAAGTGAAAACCGTGAGTCTGGACTTCGACCGGGCCAGGATCAGGACCGAAGCCAACATCCTCGTGGCCGAACGGGAGCTGGCCTCCCTGGTGCACGACGAGAAGGCCGACATGGCCGCCATCGAGTCCAAGATCAAGGAGAGCGAAACGTTCGAGGTGGGGCTCCGCGTGGCGGCCATCAAGGCCAAGCGGGAAGCCTGGTCCCTGCTGACGCCGGATCAGCGCGAGAAGGTGAAGGCGGAGCGCGAGAAGCGGATGCGCCATCATCAGGAGTAACGCACCGGTGATGGCCGGGAGGCAGGGCGTCGGCTCTCCCTGGTCGACCCCCTGCCTCCCCATTTTGCTCCGGAACGAACGGCGGAACTGTGACCGCCGGCCGTATGATCCTGTGATAATGTGATGCATGACCGAGCCCTTCAGTCCCGCCATCCGGGAGGCCGAGAGGACGTGACCGGTTCCATGGAACAGGCGCTCACGGATGCGGAGATCGTGCGGCTGGTGGTGGAGGGAAAGACCGACGTCTTCGAGACTCTGGTCGCGCGCCATCGGGCCCAGGTATTCAAGATCGTGGGCGGGCATGTGCCGCGCGCGCAGGTCGAAGAGGTCGCGCACGAAGTCTTCGTGCGCGCCTTCACATCGTTGGCGACGTTTTCAGACCATGCGCCCTTTCCCCACTGGCTGTCCACGCTCGCCGTGCGGACCTGCTACGGCTACTGGCGCGGGGCCTACCGCTCGCGCGAAACGCCCATGAGCGCCCTGTCCGAGGAGGGCCTACAGTGGGTGGCGCGTGTAGAGTCGGCGCAGGCCGACCGATCGTTCCGCGAGCGCGAGACCGCCCAGGAAGCCCGAGCGGTGCTCCAGTGGGCGCTGGACCAGCTCTCCCCAGAAAACCGGATGGTGCTGACGTTGGTGTACCTTGAAGGCAAATCCGTCCGGGAGGCCTCGGCCCTGCTGGGCTGGAGCCAGATCAACGTGAAGGTGCGCGCGCATCGCGCGCGCAAACGCATGCGGACGCTGCTACTCGGGCTGGTGGAGGAGCGAGGAAACCCATGAACCCATCGAACCAATCGCGCGACGAGACCATCCGGAGACTGCTCGAACGGCTGCAGGCGGCCCACCGTTCCCGG
>JBJTAZ010000002.1:0-13289 GCA_046091085.1 Nitrospiraceae bacterium | reverse complement strand
ATCGGCAAGCCAGCATTCGGCTCAAGCCGAACGAAGGCGAGGTCAGTCTGGAGCCGGCCGTTCGGGAGGCGCTCGTGCGGCTTCTCGGCAGCTATTTCGGCGCGCTGGCTTCGAGCGAGGACGAGCCTCAGTGGAAAGCGTGGCTGCGCCAGGGCGTGGATGATGAGGTGCTGGTCCATAGCCTGGCGAGCGATCTGGACTTGACCCCGTTCGACAAGCAGTTTGTGTTGGAAGCGAACAGCCTGCAGCAGCGGGCCCGTCGGCTGCACGACTTGCTGGAGTTCAAGCTTCAGGAGCGGGGCGGCGTGAAAGGTTGGGGGTGATGGAATCGTCGGTCGCCATTGATGTGTCCAAGCTGGGGAAGGTGTACGACGGTGTCACTGCCATCCAGGACCTCTCGTTCCAGATCCGGACCGGGGAAATCTTCGCCTTGCTGGGGCCCCATGGGGCCGGCAAGAGCACGACCCTTCGGATATTGATCACGCTGCTGCGCCCCACCTCCGGCCAGGCAACCGTGCTGGGCTACGATGTGGTGCGTGACGCGGATCGCGTGCGCCGGCTGATCGGCTACGTGCCCCAAGAGCGGGCGATCGATCGGTTCCTGACCGGCCGTGAACATCTGTTGCTGCTGGGCGATCTATATCACCTGACCAAGGAGGACAGCCTCCGCCGCATCGCGGAACTGCTCAAGCTGGTGGATTTGGAAGACAAGGCGGATCAGCCGGCCAAGACCTATTCGGGCGGGATGAAGCGCAAGCTGGACATCGCCTGCGGGCTCCTGCCGAATCCCAAGATTTTATTTCTCGACGAGCCGACGCTGGGGCTGGACGTGCAGAGCCGCCTTCGCATCTGGGACTATGTCCGGCAGTTGCGGGCGCGGGGGATCACGATCGTGATGACGACCAACTATCTCGACGAGGCGGACCAGCTGTGCGACCGGCTGGCCATCATCGACGAAGGGCGCATCAAGGCCTTGGGGTCGCCTGCGGAGCTGAAAGCGGGGCTGGGCGGGGACATCGTGTCCGTGACCATCGGCGCGTCGGCCTTGGCCCAGGTGGATCAGTTGGCCTCATTGCTCAAGGGCCTGCCCGCCATTCGAGCGGTCAGCGCCAAGCCGAACGGCCTGGATATCCGGGTGGACTCACCGGAAAAAGCGTTGCCGGCCATCTGGGAGGCCGCCAACCGTCTGGCCTGCCCGGTGGAGTTCATCGAGTACCATCGGCCTAGGTTGGACGATGTCTTCGTGGCGCATACGGGCCATGCCATCCGTGAAGAGTTCCCTGCAGATGAGGAAGGGGCCTAGCGCCATGAACGAATATCGCCAAGAAATTGCCGCACTCACCATGCGCTGGGTTCGCCGGTTGAGCCGCGAGAAGTTCAGCATGCTGTTCACGCTGATCCAGCCCATGCTGTTCTGGCTGATTTTCTTCGGCAACCTTTTTCAGCGCGCCGCCGACGGGCAAGTGGTCCAAGCGCCCAACTACATCAGTTTCCTCACGGCCGGCGTGGTGGTGATGACGGTGCTCAACAACGGATTGGCCGGAGGGGTGGACCTGCTGTTCGACAAGGAAAACGGGTTTCTGGAACGGCTCATGTCCACGCCTATTCACCGGACCTCCGTCGTCCTAAGCCGTTTTCTCTTCGTCACGACCGTCACCTCTCTGCAAGTCTTGGTCATCCTGGGCGTGGCCTTTCTGTTCGGCGTCCATCCGGCCACCGGGCTTTTCGGCGTGGCGGTGATCCTGCTGGTCGGCATGTTGTTCGGCGTGGGGCTGACGGCCATCTCGATGGCCATGGCCTTTTCGGTCAAGAGCCACGGCGACTTCTTTTCCGTGCTCGGGTTCCTCTCCCTGCCCATGATTTTTCTCAGCTCGGCCCTGGTGCCCCTGTCCGCCATGCCCAAGCTGATGGCCATGCTGGCGGTGCTGAATCCGATGACCTGGGCGATTGACGCGATCCGGCCGTTGATTTTGACCGGCTGGTCGGAGGCCCTCCGGCCCCTGGCCATCGTGGTACTGATTATGATCGCGTTCGACGCCCTCTGCCTCTATGGGAGCGCCAAGGCCTTTCGTCGCGCGATCGGATAGGCGAGACGCCTGACGACTGACGATTCGCGAGGAAGAGCGAGAGACGGCATGCCCCTGACCGGCAACACGCAAATTAAAGCCCTGATCCGGCTCCTGTCGGACGAGAACGAGCGGGTCGTCAGGACGATCACCGGCAAGCTCATCGAGATCGGCGACTCGGCCGTGCCCTTGCTCCAGGAAGCTGAGATCGAACAGCCCGAGATGGCCAGGCGCATCGAAGGGGTGCTCGACGAAATTCGCGGGAAGCGGTTGGAGGACGAACTCCGCGCGCTGGTCTCCGTCTCGGACGATGTGATGGCCCTGGAGGCCGGCGCCTTTGCCATCGCCCGCTACGCCTACCCCAATCTGGATGTGCCTGCGTACCGGGCCCAACTCGACTCGCTGGCGGCCGAGGTGCGGGAACGAATGGGGTTGCGGGTGTCCGGGGAAGAAGCGGTGAAAACACTCGGCCGGTATCTGTTCGATGAGCAAGGCTTCCGGGGCAATACCAGGAATTACTACGAAACGGACAACAGCTACGTGAATCGCGTGCTCGACCGGCGGACGGGGATCCCCATCAGTCTGTCCCTGGTCTATCTGCTCATCGGCCGCCGCCTGGGGCTTCCCTTCTCGGGCGTGGGCATGCCGGGGCATTTTTTGGTGAAGTATGACTCGGAGCGGTACAAAGTATTCGTGGATTGTTTCAACAAGGGCGCCCTGCTGACCGAAAAAGATTGCGCCCGCTTTTTGATGCAGGCCGGGTATGGATTCGAAGAACGGTATTTGGCCAAGAGCCCGCCCAGGGCGATTCTGGCTCGGACCCTCAAGAATCTTGTCGCCATATACCGCAAATTGGATGAGCCGGTGAAGGAAGCGCGGCTGACCCGGTTCATCGAGGTGTTGGACTGCAAAGCCAGGGGGCCGGAGAGCCCGGATCAGGAAGAGGACTGCGGCCCAGCCCCGGGCCTGTAGCGCCGGCTTGTCGAGGCCGGGTCACAGACGCACCGTCATCAAGTCCCGGCCCATCAGGATGGTACCGCCGAACTTTCGCCCCGCCTGCCGTTTCACATCGTAACGTTCAGCGATCGGATAAAAGTGCGACAGGATCACCCGTTTGACACCGGCCTCCTGCGCCACCCGGCCGCAATCTTCCGCATGCATGTGCCCCGGACCAGGCCGGTTCATTGGGAACGAGCAGTCCAGCACGGCCACATCCGCCTTGCAGCAGAGCGAACGCAACCCTTCGCAGTCCATCGCGTCGCCTGAGTAGGCGAGCGCCTTCTTCCTATATTCGATCCGATAGCCGAGGCAGTGGAGCCGGGGACTGTGCGCGACGGTGCGCGCGGTGATGCGCGTCGTGCCGATGCGAAAGCTCCGGTCGGTCGCTTCGCGGATCGTAACGCGAAACGGAGCGGCACTGAAGCCGGGGACAGTCTTCAGGATGGCGTCGAACAGTCGCTTCGTGCCGTGCGGCCCGATGATCGTCAGATCCGTGCGCCTGCCGAGGTGCTTGGCATGATAAACCGCATCGAAGAAGAACGGGATGAAGTCCGAGAAATGGTCCGCATGGAAATGGGAAAACAGGATGTGGGTGATCCGGTGCCGGTCTACGCCGGTCTTGATGAGGTTGGGAAGCGTGCGGGGGCCGAAGTCCAGCAGGAAGGTCCGGTCCGTCCGGATCAAGTAGCCGGCGGCGGCGCGGGAGGGATGGACGTTGGTGCCGGAGCCGAGGATGGTCAGGCGCATCACATGAAGGGGGTACCCTGCCCCCACGTGCCGCCGTAGACAAACTCGGCGATCGGTTTTCTCGTTCGGGGCGTCAGTTCCCGCTGACGCAGCTTGTCGGGCAGTTGATCCGGGTTGCCGGGATAGCCCAGCGCCAGGCCGGTCACCGGTTCGTGCGAGTCCGGAATCCGGTACCGCTCGCGGATCCTGTCCGGCAGGATGCCGGCCATCTGATGCACGAAAAGCCCCAGCGCGGTCGCTTGGATCGTCAGGTTGGTCACGGCCTGGCCGACGTCGTACCAGGCATGGGGGTTGGGATCGTGGTCGCGGTCGAGTTTTGAAGCCACGGAGAGCATCAGCACCGGCGCCTGTCTGGCCCAGACTTGATTGCCCTCCACGAGGCACCCCAGCATGCGGCCGTGTTCCTGCGGGTCGTCCGTTGTGGCCACGAGAAAGCTCCAGGGTTGCTGGTTGGCGCTGGATGGCGCCCAGCGTGCCGCTTCGAAGAGGCTTTTCAGCGTCTCCGGCTCCACCTTCTGCTTGGAGAAGGCCCTGGGGCTCCATCTGCAGCGGAGCAGGTCGTGGATCGGGTAGTCGCTGGTCGCCGGCTTCTCCATCCGTATGCTCCTTTCCGATGGGGTCCTTTCAGCTCCGCTCGTTCAGGAAACTATCGCGGATGCGGAGCAGCAGGGTCCGGAGCTGGTCCGCCTCCTTTTTCGTCACCGCCCGTTCGAAGCGGGGGCGCAGGAATGAAATGTGCGCGGCAAAGGTCTTGCGGAACAATGCCTCGCCCTTGGCCGTCAGCTTGATCTTGGTGCACCGCCGGTCTCCGGCCACGCGGTCTCGGACGATGAGCCCTTTGCCTTCCAGCCGGTCCAGCACGCCGGTCAGCGTCCCCTTGGTGACCAGCGTTCGCGTGGACAGGTCGGAGCAGGTCAGGCCGTCCGTATCGCCCAGCGTCGCGATGACATCGAATTGAGACGGCGTCAGATGTAGAGACCGAATATGGCGATTGTCTTCGCGCCAGAAGGCCAGGTAGGCCTCGACCAACGGGCGCACGACTTTCAAGTAGGGGTCGTCCTGGAGGTCGGGAAGTTCAGGCATGCATGCGATGGTAGTCCTAGCTAGAATCATTGTCAAGGGCCTGCGTGGCGGAGCTGTGCGGTGGGGGTCGTTGACGGCATCTGCGGCGACCCCCTATGATGCGCCGGTGATGGGACGGTGCAACCAATGCGGCCGGACGAACATGACGGCCGTGCTTGCCTTGATCGGTCGTGTCGGTGCGGCAGTCTGGACCTGGAAGCGGATTCCGCCGGCTGTGCAGGATCGGGTCGTCGAGCAAGCCCTGCCGCTTGCCTTCCTGGGTCTGGCCGGGGCGGTGCTCCTATGGCTGGCCGCCGCAAACATCCGCCGCCGCCGCCGGACCCATCGGGAACGGGACCGGCTTATCGGCTTGTTTCAGCGCACCACGGCGACGCAGAAGCGGCTCGATCTGGCCTTTGCCCTGGTCGAATTGAACGGTTACCGGCTGGAGGGGCTGGAGCCGGTCGCGTCGCCGATGGCCGATCTCTTCATGGCCACTTTGAAAACAGCGGTGGGCGACAAGCAGCATCGCCTGCGGGGGATGGCCGCGAGTCACTTGGGCGCGTTGCGGGCACAGGAGGCGTTGCCGCTGCTGCTGCTGGCGTTGGAGGACGACCATGCCTATGTGCGGGCGAATGCCGCGTTGGCGTTGGGGCGGATGCGGGCGGCCGAAGCCAAGCAGAAGCTGACGACGGTAATGCAGGAGGATTGGGACCAGACGGTTCGGAGCCGGGCGCGGGAAGCGTTGGAGCGGATCACGTGAGAGTCGATCGTCTTACGGGGCGGCGGCACCGTCAACCCAGTCGATGACGACGATTTCCGGCGGGCAGTTCCATCGGAGCGGCAATAGGGACCAACCGAGTCCGCGATTCACATAGAGCCTGTGGCCGTTGCGTCGATAATGGCCGTGGCCCCGACCCTGACATCCATAGGGAAGCCAGAAGAGGGGGATGAACGGAGGGCGCCATTGGCCTCCATGGCTGTGGCCGCAGAGGACCAGATCGACGGCATGCCGATGGTCCAGGTGATCGAGCACGTTGGGGGCGTGAGCCAGCAGGACGGTAAAGCGGTTCGGGGCCTGCGGCGGAATGCAACGCAAGTCGGCTCGGTGCAGGGACGGGTCGTCCAGGCCGACGATCCCCAGTTCGCCTGCCTCCGTCGGGACGAACATGGCCTGGTTGATCAGCAGGTGCAGCTTGTGCCGGTCGGCCCACTCCATGAATTGATGCACGGGCACTCCGCTGTAATGGTCGTGGTTGCCGAGCGTGAGGTAGACCGGGGCCGTGGCGCGCAGGCCGGCGAGGAATCGGAAAAGGTCGGGGAGGCCATCCGCCACGGTCAGGAGGTCGCCGGTCACGAAGATCCAGTCCGGATTCAGATCGGTGATGGTGTGGAGCAATTTGTCGTGGCGGGAGTGGTAACGGTCCAGATGCAGGTCGCTGATCTGCACCGCTCTGCGGCCGGCCAGGGGCGTGTGACGACAGGTCAGGCTGGTGATCTCCGCCTCGGTATGGCCTGCCTCAGCCTTGGGAAACCGGTTGAAGAACCGATGGAACGGCATGGAGACCCGGTGGGCCAGCGCGAGTTGGAGCCGTCTTGGCCAGCGTAGCGGACGCGCGATCATCCGGAAATCCTGCTGAGGGCGTCCCGGTCCGGGGCGGTAAAGCGGTAGCCCTTGTCATACAAGAGTCCCATGCTGGCCATGAGAGCATCCAGTCCGCCGGCTCTCCGAACGGCGTCGAATTGTTCATTGAGGCGGGCTGCCTGGATTGCCGGGGTCTCTCCGGTCTGATAGGAGAGGCCGCAGGACTCCAGTAGGTCTTTCAACTCGCGTTGGCTGTACCGTCCATCGTCGTTCCCGTCGCCCACCAGCGCAAATTCGTAGAAGGTGAGGCTAAGCGACAAGGAGGATTGAGTCCGGCTGAAATCCTCCCGCGCCTCGTTCAGTCCCCCCGGATAGCGGGAGGGACAGTCCGAGGTCTGAATCCGGCGGCGGCCGGCGGCATGGAGGGCGCGCTGAGAGACGCCCATCACCGGCGGTGCGGCCGGCTTCTTCTGCTGCTGACGATAGAACCATTCGGTGCACGTCTGGGCTTGGGCAAAGCCGACCTTGTCGGCCTGAATCTGTTGCCCGATGTGGCCGGTGAACAAGGCGAACACGTTGTCCTGGTTTGCCGCGAAGGCGGCGGCTCGAGACGGATCCGGCCACGTCACGCACCAGAGGCATGCGAGAACGGCACAAGCCAAAGTCGTGATGCGATGCACCATCGAAAGCATGGAGTATCTCTCTGTTGGCGGTTGCAAAATGAGTATACCATGGGTGCCGGATTCCGTTCGCCTGTTGCCGGGCATGCATCACGACAAATGAGGAACGAACATGCGCGTTGAACAGTCTTTGCCCTTTCTCACTGATACGGTACCGGGTATCGGAGGGATGATCCGCACGGAGCCGGAGGACTTCCGGGTCGAGGAACGTCCGCTCTACCTGCCCTGCGGCCAGGGCGAGCACCTGTACCTCTCCGTGACCAAGCGGGGGATGGCCACGCCCCAGATGGTGGATTGGTTGTCCTCTCGGTTGGGCGTCAAGGCCCGATGCATCGGCGTGGCCGGTCTCAAAGACGCCAGGTCCGTGACGACCCAGATGGTGTCCGTGCAGGGGGTGACGCCGGAGCGGATCGCACAATTGCCGCCCGATGAGCATCTCTTGTCGGTCACGGTGCTGGGCCACCATCGGAACCGGTTGCGCACCGGACACCATGCGGGCAACGCCTTCCGGCTCATCGTCCGCGGCGCGCGTTCCTGCGCCGTCGAATCGGTGCCTGCCGTCTGCGACCTGTTGGCGAGACGCGGCCTGCCCAACTATTTCGGACCGCAGCGGCAAGGGCGGGACGGGCTCAACTATTCGACCGGCGCGGCGCTGCTCGTGGACCCGGCGCGTCGCGCGAAGATGCCCAAACCCAAGCGCCTCTGGTATCTCCATGCCTATCAATCGTTTCTCTTCAATCAGGTCGTCGCCAGACGGATCGATCGTCTCGACCGGGTCTTGACCGGGGATTGGGCCATGAAGCACGAGAACGGCGCCTGCTTCCTGGTGGAGGACGGGGATCTGGAGCAACCGAGGGCGGAGGCCTTTGCGATCAGCCCGACCGGCCCCCTGTTCGGCTCCCGAGCCCCCTGGGCCTCCGGGGTGCCGGGCGACATCGAGCGGGCTATTGTGGCCGAACAGGGAACGACGCAGGAGGCGTTGAGCGAGGCGGCGGCCGCTTGCGGGTTTCGGGGCGAACGACGGCCTTTGCGGGTGTCGCTGGAGGGTTTGAACTGGTCGTTGGAGAAAGATGTGTTGACCTTGTCTTTTGTCCTGCCGCCCGGGGCCTATGCCACCAGCGTGTTGCGCGAATTCATGAAGGTGGAGCCGCCGACTCCCGGCCGGGCCTAATCCCCTGGTATGATGACTCCTGGGGCGGGGCACGAGGGCTCTGCCGAAAGGAGTGGCCATGAGCTCCACGCAGGAAACGGTCCTTCTCCAGGGCCATATCATCGACTCCCTCATTCTGGCCAAAGTTCTGGATACGATCCTCATGCTGGGCGGCGCCTTCGATTTGCTCGACGTGCAGATCGGCGGCACGCGCGACCAGCCGTCGTTGGCCAGAATCCTGATTCGGGCCTCGTCCGACCGGCAGCTTACGGACATTCTGCAAGCCATCCAGCCGCACGGCGCCCGGGTCGAGCGGGAGTCGGACTGTGCCGCCGAGCCGGCGCCGGCGGACGGCATTCTCCCGCAGGCCTTTTACGCCACGACCCATTTGCCGACGCAGGTCCGGCTCAAGGGCCAATGGATCGACGTCGAGGGCATTGAAATGGACGTCGCGATCCGCGTGGGGGCCGATGCGCCGACGGCGCAAACCGTTCCGATGGGACAAGTCCGGCAGGGGGACCGGATCGTCGTCGGGCGGGAGGGCGTCCGCGTGTTACCGCTGGAGCGGCCCAAGGAGCGCGATGTCTTCAGCTTCATGCAAGCCCAGGTGTCCTCCGAGCGTCCCCATCGGCATATCATTGCCGACATTGCCGCCCGCCTGACGGTCCTGCGCGAGGGCTACCGGGCGGCGCGCAGCAGCGGCCGCCACGACAGCCGGGTGTTGCTGGTGGGCGGTCCGGCGATCATCCATGCGGGCGGCCGCGACGCCGTGACCTGGCTCATCGAGGAGGGGTTCATCCATCTGCTCTTCGGGGGGAACGCCCTGGCGGCGCACGACATGGAAGCGCATCTCTACGGGACGTCGCTCGGCTACGGGCTCTCGGCCGGCCGGGCCGTGCCGCACGGCCACGAGCACCATCTGCGGACGATCAATCGCATCCGGGCGATCGGCAGCATCGAAGCGGCGGTGACGTCCGGGGTCATCACCGGCGGGATCATGGCTGCCTGTGTCCGGCGCGATGTTCCCATGGTCTTGGCCGGGTCCATCCGGGACGATGGGCCGCTTCCTGGTGTGATCACGGATACGGTCCAGGCTCAAGCGGCCATGAGGAGCGCCTTGCCGGGAGTGAAGCTGGCCCTGCTGGTGGCGTCCACCCTGCATGCCATCGCGACGGGAAACTTGCTGCCGGCCACGGTGCCCACCGTCTGCGTGGATGTGAATCCGGCCGTGCCCACCAAGCTGGCCGACCGGGGGAGCTTTCAGGCGGTCGGCTTGGTCATGGATGCCGCATCCTTCCTCAGGGAGCTGGCACGGGAATTGGGGTGGAAAAGATGAGCCGCTTGCTCGTCTGCCCGCCGGATTATTTTGCCGTCGACTACGAGATCAATCCCTGGATGCGCCTGTCCAACCAGGTTCAGCCGGAGCGAGCCCGCCGCCAATGGCAGGGCTTGATGACTGTCCTGGAAGAGACAATCGGAGCGGTGCTGGAACGGATGGAGCCGGCGCCAGGCGTGCCGGAGATGGGCTTT
This sequence comes from Nitrospiraceae bacterium, assembly GCA_046091085.1. Taxonomy (GTDB): domain Bacteria; phylum Nitrospirota; class Nitrospiria; order Nitrospirales; family Nitrospiraceae; genus SYGV01. Next base: position 3,470 of record JBJTAZ010000002.1, on the reverse strand, counting down.
ACCGCGAACGCCGGGTTGGTGCTGGGTCGGAAGGCCGTGCCGAGCCGGTTTCGGCATCCGGAGCGCCGGCGGGAGGAGCCGTTTTTCGAGCGGTGGTTTCGCGAGCATGGATTCGACGTGACGCGGCTGGAGGACGATTGCTATTTCGAAGGCGCGGGCGATCTGCTGGGATTTCCCGATGCCTGGTTCGGAGGCTATCGCCAACGCAGCGACATCCGAGCCTACAGCCGTTTGAGCGACATGTTCGGACGGGAAATCATCCCGGTCGAACTCGTGGATCGCCGCTTCTATCATCTGGATACCTGTTTCTGTCCACTCAGCGGCGGGGAGCTGCTCTACTATCCTCCCGCTTTCGATGTCTATGCCCAGAAGGTTATTGCGGATCGGATCGGACCGGAGCGGCGCTTGGTTGTGCCGGAGGCGGAGGCGTTCCGCTTTGCCTGCAATGCAGTCTGCGTTGGGAAGGCTGTAGTGCTTCCCGAGGGCTGCCCTGAAACGGTGGCGCGACTGGCTGCCGCCGGCTACGAGCCTTATCCCGTCCTGCTCGATGAGTTCATGAAAGCGGGCGGGTCTGCCAAGTGTCTGACATTGGCATTGGACTGACCCGCAGGAGCCGATGGCTGGTAGCGGATAGTCGGAACTCGTTATCGGTCTCAGACCATCGGCCATCAGCTATCGGCCATGTGGTCTTTTCCTCAACAGCCACGAGCCGTAGAGTCCGGCCACAGCGATCGTGACCAGCTCGATGGTGAGGAGTAGCCGGCTGACGACGCCACCGGTTTGTGCCGCGCCTGCGAGCACGAAGTGAAAACCGAGAAAGGCCGGCGTCTGTCCGGGGGGAGTTTCCCAGGGTGGAAAGAGCCCGGCTACGATGAGCAGGGCCACCATTGCGTAGAGCGTTGGCAGGTGCATCTCTTCCGCCTCCGGCCGCCTGCCGGTCATCGAGGAGGGAACGTAGAAGGGGTCGGCCACCGTAGTGCCGCAGTTGGTGCAAAACCGGCTGGAAGGCGCGAGCCCATGGCCGCAAGCAGGGCAGTTCACAAGGGCCTCGTTCATGTGCGCAGCGCCTGCCGTGAAAGTTGCACGGCCAGGGGCAATCGGCTAGAGTACCGCATCATAAACGGCTGGAGGGGCGCAGTAAAGCCGGTCCCGCCGGCGTAGGCTGGGCGCCCTCCGCGACGAAGAACAAGGCCGACCCAAATCCGTCGAGAGGACTCAGCGCAGCGTGACGAGGTCATTGCAGCCAGGCAGTAGCCCCGGCGGTCCTTCCACTCATGCCACCCCTACTCGGCGTCGGTCGATCCTGGTCACATGGTTTTGGGCGATGCTGGCGCTTCTTCCGGTCATGGCCTTCGGGAGCTGGGCACTCTGGTCCCTGTCATCGGCTTTGGACGAAGCCTCCAGGACCCAAGCACAGTGGGTCGCCGACGATGCGATGGCTGCGCTCGACAAGCTCTTGCTCGAACGACGCGGAGATCTGTTGCTGGTGGCGGGTCTTCCGGCGATGAAGGGGCTCGATCCGGTTTCCATCGCGCCGGCCTTGGATCATCTCGTTGCGGCCAAGTCAACGGCCTATCGTTTGGCGCTGGTCGCGGATGCCCAGGGCCGCATCCTTGCAGTCAACCAATTCAACGGCGAGGGCCGCCCGATTCCGTCGGCGCAGTTACTCGGACAGACGGTGGCTCAGGAGGGCTGGTTCCAGGATGCCCTGCGGGCGGTCAAACCGGTCATGGTCGCATGGGTCCAGGCCGATCCGTTGACCCAAACGGTCTTCGGCGCGAATCAGCCGGTGCTCACGATGTCCGTGCCCATCAAGGATGAGTTGGGGACCGTCGCCGGGGTCCTGTCGGCCCGCCTGATGTCGAAGCCGCTGCCGGAGGTCCTCTCGAGCCGCAGCCAACTCGACACAAGCGGCGGTGGCCTGGCGTTGGCGCTGTTGAGCAAGGCGGGCAGCCCCCTCGCGGACCCCATGCCACTTACGCAGGAAGGGCGCCAGGCGATCGTCATGGTTCCCGCCTCCGGGTTCCTGGCTTCTTCAGGGCTTGGTTGGCGTGTGGCTGTCTATGGTACCGAAGGAGAGGGGCGGCTGGATGCCGGGACGGTGTTGGCTGGTCTGACCGGTGCCCTGCTCCTGACTGGCTTCGGAGTCACGCGGGGGAGTAGGTGTGAGGGGTTGGCGCAGGAGAACCAGACAGGTCGGCGCGACGAGGGCGGACAGGCCGAATCCCAGCCGCAGCCTCACGCGACAGCGGAGGCGTCCGGTTCTTCGACGGCCGATTTGGCGCCACTGTCACAAGAGCTGCAGCTCATCTTTGACTCTGTTCCAGTCATGATTTGGTGCAAAGACACGGAGAATCGAATCCTGCGCGTGAACAAACTTGCGGCGGCTTCGATCGGCCGTCCGGTCTCCGACATTGAAGGCCGGTTCGTCAAAGAACTGTTCCCCGACGAAGCGGACCAGTACTACCAGGAGGACCTGGCCGTGATCCGGTCCGGGCTTGCCAAGACGGGCATGATCGAACCCTATCATGCGGCGTCGGGGGAGAAACGCTGGCTCCGAACGGACAAAATCCCTCGCCGGGACGAGCGGGGGAACATCATCGGGGTGCTGGCGTTGAGCGTGGACATTACGGATCTTGCCAGGGCCGAGGAGGCTGAACGCAAGCGGGCGGGTCGTGAGTTGGATCAGAGCGAGGAGCAAATTCGCCAACTGCAGCGGATGGAGGCGGTTGGACGTCTCGCGGGGGACGTCGCCCACGACTTCAGCAACCTGCTGACGATCATTCTCGGCCATAGCCAGCTCCTGCGCGAGGGGCTGGACCGGCAGGCCCCCCTGTTCCAGCCGGTGGATGAAATCACCAAAGCGGCCGAGCGGGCCACGTCCCTCCTGCAGCATCTGCTCGTCTTCAGCCGGAAGCAATCGCGGCAGCTCCAACGGCTGAACCTCAACGAGATCGTGGCGGCGCAGGCGCCGATGCTGCAGCAGCTCTGCGGGGATCGGATTCGCGTGGTTCAGGCGCTGGCGCCGGAACTGGGGTGGGTCCTGGCCGACGTCTCGCAGGTTGAGCAAGTGCTGCTGCATCTGTGTCTGAATGCGCGTGAGGCCATGCCGAATGGCGGCACCGTCACGGTCGAGACCCGGAACGTCACGTTGGAACCGAGTTTCGTCCAACGGTACATGCGAAGCAAGCCCGGTGCCTACGTCATGCTGGCGGTCGCCGACACGGGTGTCGGCATGGACGATTACGTTCAGGCCCGGTGCTTTGAGCCTTTCTTTACCACCAAGCCCAACAGTGACGAGACCGGCCTCGGCCTCTCGACGGTGTATGGCATCGTCAAGCAGAGCGACGGCGCGATCGAAATCGTGAGCGCTCCCGGACAGGGCGCGACGTTCAAGATCTATTTCCCCTGCGTCGAAGCGGGCCCCGGGGGGGTCGCAAACCGGGGGGCGGCCCGGGACCCCGAGAAGA
>JBJTAZ010000001.1:0-7649 GCA_046091085.1 Nitrospiraceae bacterium | reverse complement strand
CGACGATTCTGATGGCTCGTACGAGGAGCGCCACTGAGCCTATGGTGTGGAACCGGCCAACAGGAGGGCGAGGTACGGAAGCCGGTGCTGGCGAATGCGCGTATCGAGTATCAGGAAGCCCCCAATACCCAGATCTTCGCGGTACGGGAGATGTTCCCGCGGAGATTATTGACGTCAAACCACACGTTGAACTGAACCGATCCAGCCACCTCGAAGCAGAGGCTCGCGGACTGCAGCGGCTGAATCGTGACAAAGTCCTGAACCAGGCCAAACCGACGAAAATTCTTTGCGCAGGACACATCCCGCAAGGAAGTTGCGTTGAGAATGCCGACGTGAACCGGCACCGAGCGAAGATTGAGCCAACGAATTTCATCACCGACTCTCACGACCAGCTCCATCGGCGTAATCTGCTCCCCGACCTTGATCTCATGAACCTTGCCGGTACGGCTCGTTTCAGGAGCAAGCGCACATCCCGTATGGAGCAACAGGACCGCCACGGCACACCCAACCGCCGCCGCAAGCAGCCTGGCACCCCTCGCTTCCCTATCTCGACATTGCCAAGGCCGACCGGACCCTTGCTCGATGCCCTGACGCCAGTGGTGATCGTGCATGGCCCGGAGAATTGCAATTTTCTCGCCGCATTGCCGCCATGCGAGTAACAATTGTTCCGACAAGCGTTGCGCGTTTAGGGCGGACGAGAGTTCGTCCAGGCGGGTCGCCACTGAGCAGTTCCGCACCGATTAACCTGTGCATGACCGCTCACTGCTGTAAAGTCGTGACCTGGGCGCAACTGGACTCGCACCGAAAACCGTGAGGGATCTTGAACGTCGCCGGGTTCTACGATCCCCTGCTCGCTCAATTGGACCGGCAGGTGGCCGAGGGGTTTCTGAGTCCGACCATGAGAACCCTGGTGATCGAGGCAGGCGAGCCGGGCCGGTTACTGGCCGATCTCCGGGCCTACCGGTCGCCGGTGGCGTGACCTTCCCCCCTTTGTTACACCAAGGTCAACGAAGCGGACTCCTTGCCCTAAAGACAAAGGACCTGCTCTCTATTCAAGAACAGGCCCTCTAAATGCATCCACTACTGCAAGTTTCGAAGCTTTAAGCGACGAGCGCAACTCCTTACATGGCAAGCAAAGAATTTGATTACTGGAGGCTAAAAACCTCTCCGGCCCCATTTGATCGAAGGGGTCGGTTCAAGGAAAGAAATAAAAGATCACTAGAGGAACTCTCCAGCGCCTCAAGCTCGATAAACCGATAAAGAGGCGCTGGCTCAAGCGAAGCTTGGTATGGTGGAGGGCAGGGGAATTGAACCCCCGACCCCTACGTTGCGAACGTAGTGCTCTCCCAACTGAGCTAGCCCCCCACACGAATAGCCGTCATTATACACGAGTCGGTCCGGTCCCTTCCACGGGAACTTGCCTGAGCTAGGCCGGGCTAACCAGGGTGTCAGCCCCCTTCGTCCACGCCCCTGCGACGACGACCCGCCGCCCCTCGACCTTCAGCTTCCCTTCCGCATAGAGCTGGATGGCTCGAGGATAGAGCTTATGTTCCTGCACCAGGATGCGGGCCGCCAGAACCTCCGGCGTATCCCCATCGAGGATCGGCACGGCCGCCTGGGCGATGATCGGCCCCTCGTCCACCCCCTCCGTCACGAAGTGCACGGTACAGCCGGCGATCTTGACGCCCCAGTCCAGCGCTTTCTTCTGTACCTCCAGCCCCGGGAACGAGGGCAGGAGCGACGGATGGATGTTCATCATCCGGTTCGTATACGCGTCGATCAACACGGAGGTGACGATCTTCATATAGCCGGCCAGGATGACCAACTCCACCCGGTGTTTTCCCAGCACCTCCAAGATGGCCCGATCGTAGGCCTCACGCGCGTCCGGACGGTCCTTGAAGGGTTTCGGATCGAGGAAGTGGGTTTCGATGCGGTGCTTGCGGGCCCGTTCCAAGACCACCGCCTCCTGCTTGTTGGATAGCACAAGGGCGATCTCGGCCTGGAGCGTTCCGGCTTCGATTGCATCAATGATCGCCTGAAGGTTGGAGCCACGCCCGGAGGCGAGGACGCCGAGACGCAGCTTAGGCATAGGCGACGCTCTTGTCTCCCGCCGGGCCCGCTACGATCTCCCCGATCCGGTAACCTTGATCCCCCAGCTCAACGGCTCGGCGGATCACGCGGTCGGCTTGGTCCGTCGGCACGACCAGGACCAGCCCGATGCCCATATTGAACACCCGGTACATTTCCTCGATCTCGACCTTGCCCATCGAGGCAAGCATGGCAAACAAGGGCGGCACGGGCCAGGCGCCGCGTTTCAAGCGCGCCACGCACCCATTAGGGAGCACGCGAGGCAGATTTTCGGTCAGCCCGCCGCCGGTGATATGGGCAATACCTTTGATCGTGAATTCCGCGGCCAAGGTCAGGACTTGTTTGGCATAGATGCGGGTCGGCGTCAGCAAGGCTTCTCCCAAGGTCCGGTCCAAATCGGCTGGCTTGCTGTTCAGCGAAAGCTTGCCCTCGTCCAGCAACACGCGCCTCGCCAACGAATAGCCGTTACTGTGCAACCCGCTCGAGACCAGACCGATCACGGCGTCGCCAGGCTTGATCGTACGTCCGTCGATGATCTTCGGCCGATCCACCACCCCGACCGCGAAGCCAGCCAAATCATATTCTCCTTCCGGATAGAAGGAAGGCATCTCGGCCGTCTCTCCGCCGATCAAGGCGCAGCCGGCCTGGCGGCAGCCCTCGGCCACCCCCTTCACGACCGCTTCCGCCTTGGCGACAGCCAGTTTGCCCGTCGCAAAATAATCGAGGAAAAACAGAGGCTCGGCCCCGCTGACCGCAATGTCGTTCACGCACATGGCGACCAAATCGATGCCCACCGTGTCGTGCTTGTCCATGAGGAAGGCGATCTTCAGCTTGGTGCCGACACCATCGGTGCCGGACACCAGCACCGGCTCTTTGTATTTCTCTGCCTGGAAACGGAAGAGGCCGCCGAACCCGCCCAGGTCCGTCATCACTTCCGGGCGAAAGGTCGTGCGGACCAGCGGCGTGATGCGGCGGACGAGTTCGTCCCCGGCTTCGATATCCACCCCTGCTTGGCGATAGGTCGTCATGCGTCGTGGCTCGTGAAAAAAATGGAGTGCGGCATCTTACCGAAGCAGTCGGGGAAGGTCAACGCGCCAACTCAACTAACGTCTCGATATGGGCCGTCTGCGGAAACATGTCGAAGGCCTGCATCCGCACGATCCGGTACCCGCCGCCGGAGAGGCGCCCCAGGTCACGGGCCAGCGTCGCCGGATCGCAGGACAGGTAGAGCAGCCGTCCCGTCCCAACGCGCAGCAGCTCCTGCACACAGTCCGCACTCAGTCCGGTGCGGGGTGGGGCCATGAGGATCAGGTCGTAGTCGCCCGATTGCATTTCCGCCAGCATCGCCTCGGCCGTGAGCGGGCGAAACCGGCAGCGCCCGATATGGTTCACCTTGGCAGCGTGACGACTATCGGCCAGCGCGGCTTCGTTCGCTTCCACTTCCGTGACTAAGGCGCCGGCGCGAGCCAGCGACAAGCCCAACATCCCGATGCCGGCATAGAGCTCCAGCACCCGCACCCCCTCCAACGGCCCCAGCCAGTCGGCCATCGTCTTCGAGAGCCGCTCGGCCAGACGCCAGTTGGTCTGCATGAACGACCGGTCGCTGATGCGGAAGGTCACCTCGTCCAGCCGGTCCTCAATCCAGTCCTGACCCTGGACCCACCGCTTGCCGTTCTGCGCCACGAGCACCTGCCCGACCAACTTCGGCAGGTCCTGAAACAGGCCGAAGACGGTCTGCGCTTCGTCCGGCTTGGCCGGCCCAGTGTGATGGATCAACAGCAGCGACCCGGACGAGACCGAGTACCGGATCTCCACCGATTCCAGATGCAGCGACAGGCGCATGCCCTTGGCCAGCCGCTCGTCAATCAAGGTCGCCGCCTCGCGCATCGGGGCAAAGGCCAAGAGGCACCCGGAAGCCGGGACTGGCTCGTGCGACCCCTCCCGGTGAAAACCCAGAGCCAATCCCTTGTCCTGGCTTTTGCCTGGCCGAAAGACCATGAACCGGACCGTGCTGCGGTAGCCATAGGGGTCCGGAGAAGGCATCACCGGAGGCAGGTCGTCCACCGCGATCTTCCCCAGGCGCGCCAGGGTCTCTCGCAAGATCACCTGCTTCTGGACGAGTTGCGCTTCGTAGCCAAGGTGCTGTAATTGGCAGCCCCCGCACTGCTCATACACCGGACAAGGCGCGGGCACTCGATCCGGCGAGGCCGACAGCACCTTCCCGATCGTCGCCTCCTGGACGCCCTTGTGCTTGCCCGCATCCACCAGCGACACGGTCTCGCCCGGAATCGCGCCACGCACCAGCACGACCCGCCCATTCTGGCGGGCGAGTCCACGCCCACCCTGGACGAGCTTTTCAATCGTGACCTGCCGGACGGTCTCAGCCATGGTTCATGATCCTTTTACAAAACCGTTTGTGCGTTACATGATGCCGCAAAGGCCGAACGAATCCGGCGCCGGCAAGAGCCTAGAGCCCAATCGTCGCACCGACAACCGGACTAGTGTTCCGGACGGAGCTCGATGTTGAGGAGCTTGATCTTTCTATGGAGGTGGCTGCGTTCGATCTTGAGGTCGTCGGCCGTGCGGGAGACATTCCCGTTGTGTTCGCGGAGCTTGCGCGCAATATAGTCTCGCTCGAAGGCGTTGCGGGCATCTTTCAGCGAATCGTAGGCCTGGCCGACCAGCGCACCGGCCCCGGACGCCGTGCCGCCTCCAGCCGGTTTGGCTTGCAGGACCCCTTCGATGTGCGAGGCCTCGATCACGGGCCCCGGCACCATAATCAGCAGCCGTTCGATCAGGTTGCGCAGTTCGCGGATGTTGCCAGGCCACTCATATTGCTGCAACGCTCCCACAGCATCCGGCGCAACGTCTTTCAGTTTAAGCCCCTGCTCCTCCGCCGCCAGGCGCAGAAAATGCTTCACCAAGAGCGGAATGTCCTCGCGACGTTCACGCAGCGGGGGCACCTCGATCGGCAGGACGTTCAGACGGTAGAACAAATCCTCCCGGAAGGCGCCCTTCTCGATCTCCTTGGCCAGATTCTTGTTCGAGGCGGCGATCACCCGCACGTCCACCTTGATCAGCTTGTTGCCGCCGACGCGCGTGAATTGCTGTTCCTGCAGCACCCGCAAGACTTTGGCTTGGGTGCTCAAGCTCATATCGCCGATCTCGTCCAGGAACAACGTGCCCCCGTCCGCCTGCTCGAACTGTCCCCGCTTTTGCGTCGTGGCCCCGGTAAAGGCCCCCCGCTCGTGGCCGAGCAGTGCGCTTTCGATCAGCGTCTCGGGTATCGCCGCGCAGTGGACGGCCACGCTGGGCGTGTCCCGACGCGGACTGGCCATGTGGATCGCCCGGGCCACCAATTCCTTGCCCGTGCCGTTCTCCCCGGCCAGCAGAACGCGTCCGGTGGTCGGCCCGGCTGTGTCGATGAGCTGCCGCAACTTCTGCATCGCCGGCGATCCGCCCACCAGCTCGAATCGCCGCGCGACCGTCGTCCGCAGCTTGAGATTCTCTTCCTCCAGCCGGCGTTGGTCGAGCGCGTGCCGGACCCGGATCATGATGTTGTCCAGCGAAAGCGGCTTTTCGATATAGTCGTAGGCGCCCAGCTTGATGGCTTTGACCGCCGTTTCGATGGACCCATGGCCCGACATCATCATGACCTGGAATTTCGGGGCCTGCTCCCGGATCTTCTTCAAGGTCTCCAATCCGTCCATCTCGGACATCCAGATATCCAGCATCACAAGATCGGGCGGCTCGGCGGCGATCGCTTTGAGCGCCTCGGCGCCGCTCGTGGCCACCGACACGTGATAGCCCTCATCCTCCAGACTCCGACTGACGCTGCTGAGGATGCCCGGTTCGTCGTCCACAATGAGAATCGATTCAGCCATTCTCTCCTCGTTCCATAAAGCCGTCAGCGTTCAACTTGCAGCGCTCAGCAAAGGCTTCCCTGCTGATAACTGACCGCCGATAGCCTGTCTCACACCGGCAATTCGATCGTAAACACGGCGCCCTTCGGCTGATTATTGGCCGCGCGAATCTGCCCGTCGTGATCCGTGATGATGCGATGGACGATGGCCAACCCCAGCCCCGTGCCGGTCCGTTTCCGTGAAAAATACGGCACGAAGAGCTTGTCCTGGTCATCCGGATTGATGCCCATTCCCTCGTCCGCCACGCTCACCACCGCGCGGTGCCGCTTGGCTTCGTAACGGGTCGCGATCCACAACCGCCCCTTCTGGTTCATCGCCTGGACGGCATTGTCCAACAGGTTCACAAACACCCGCTTAATCTGCTCCCGGTCCAGGTTCATCGGCGGGAGCGTCTCGTCAAACTCCACCGTCCACTCGATGTCCCGATGGGCGCCGCCGTAGAGCGCCACGACGTCCCGGATAATGTCGTGCAGCGACTCCTTGGCCATATGGGGGGCCGGCATGCGCGCAAATTTCGAAAACTCGTCCACCATCTGCTTGAGGCTGTTCACCTCGTTCACGATGACGGTCGTGGACTCGTCGAAAATCGCCTCGAAGTCCTGAGCCTTCTCGAAAAACTTCTTGCGCAGCCGCTGGGCGGACAACTGAATGGGCGTGAGCGGATTTTTGATCTCGTGCGCGATCCGCTGCGCGACTTCCTGCCACGCCGCGGTCTTCTGCGCCTTGATCAGCTCGGTCAGGTCCTCGAACACGAACACGAACCCCAAGTCCTTGCCCGCCTCATCGCGCATCCGGGAGCAGTTCAGGCCGATGGTGAGAAACTTGCCCTGCACATCCATCGGCCCCTCCTGCGAGAGACTGTCGCGGTGTTCCGCCAGCATACGGTCGTAGGCGCTTTGAAAGAGTTCCGCGCCCAGCTCCTTGAACGCGTCGTTCACCGGCCGGCCGCGCATCTGATTGCCCAGCACGCCCAGTATCCGCTCCGCCGAGGGGTTGAAGGTCGTGATCGCGCCCTGCTTATCGATGGACAGCACACCGGCGGCGATCGTATCCACCACGGCCTGCGTGTAGGCACGCCGGCTGTCCAGCTCGACGTTCGACTGCCGCAACGACAGGTTCGCCTCTTCCAGCTTCGACTTGCTTCCCTTCAAATCGGTCGTCATCCGGTTGAACGACGCCACGAGCGTGCCGATTTCATCGGTCGCCTTCACATCCAGCGTGACATTGAGGTTACCGTGGGCCACCGCCTCGGTGGCCTCGGCCAGCCGCTGGATCGGCACCGTGATGCCGCGCGCCACGTAAAACCCGAACCAGGTCGCGCCGAACAGGATCATGACCGTCACCACGGCCACGAACAGGTAGGCCCCGGCCTTGATCGGGTTGCGGAGCGCCTTGACCTGCCGGTAGTCCGTGTACTGGCGCGAGATGCCTTCCATCTTGGCCAGCAGCGACTCCGGCACGTAGGCGTCCACCACGACGACCCCGTCCACCTCGCCCTCGCGGGCGTTGGAGGCGATGGGGACCCCCGCCCGGATCAACCGGCCGGTTTGCGCCTCCTGCACCGACGTCAGCTCCCCCTTCTCCTTCAACACTTGCAGCACCAGCTGCCCGATCGGCTGATCCAGCACGGACGCGGGC